>CAJWBT010000100.1 GCA_913020235.1 uncultured Chloroflexota bacterium | reverse complement strand
TACTACGGCCTGCCCAAAGGCCGCCACCAGACTCCCCAGGGTTGGGCGGCGGTGGACACCATGCGCTACAGCGAAGCCGAAATCGAGCGCATCTTGCGGGTGGGATTCGAGCTGGCCATGGGCCGCCGGCGCAAGCTGGCCTCGGTGGACAAGGCCAATGTGCTGGAATGCTCCCGGCTGTGGCGGCAGACAGCAAGCCGCCTGGCAGATGAGTATCCCGACGTGGAGCTGGAACATGTACTGGTGGATGCCTGCGCCATGCACCTGATCCAGCACCCGGCGCGCTTCGACGTCATCGTGGCTGGGAACACCTTCGGCGATATTCTGACCGACGAGGCCTCGGTCTTGGGAGCATCCATGGGGCTCTTGCCCTCGGCCAGCCTGGCCCAGGTGCCTCGAATGCAGGGAGGCCAGGGCACCAAGGGCCTGTACGAGCCGATTCACGGCACCGCCCCGGACATCGCCGGACAGGGCATCGCCAACCCTATCGGCTCAATCCTCAGCGTCGCATTGATGGCGCGCTACTCCCTGGGCCTTACCGAGGAGGCGGCCAGCGTGGAGCAGGCGGTGGAGCAGGTGCTGGCCGGCGGCCACCGTACCACGGACATCGCCGCGCCCGGAGTCACCCCGATCGGCACGGTGGAAATGGGCGACCGAATAGCGGCGGCCTTAGCGTGAGGCCGGAGGCCGGCATGATATGAGCGGCGATCTGGTCATAGCGCTGGCCGTCTTCCTGGTCAGCTCCTGCTCCGTGATTTTCTTCGGCATCCGCCTGGCGGTTTACGGCGACGCCCTGGCCACCCTGACCGGCTGGGGGCGGCTGTTTGTCGGCAGCGTGCTGGTGGCCCTGGCCACTTCGTTGCCCGAACTCTCCACCAACATCTCGGCCGTGCGTCTTGAACCCCCCAACCCGGCCTTGGCCGTGGGCAATGTCCTGGGCGCCAACATGCTCAACATGTTCAACTTGTCGATGGTGGTCCTGATTTTCGGCGGCAAGCGGTTCCTCCAGCAGGTGGCCCCCCAGCAAGGGTACCTGGTCGTAGTGGCGATCCTCATGACAGGGCTGGCGGTGCTCTTCGGCGCCGTCAAGATGGACATAGCCGTGTGGCAGATCGGCCTATCGTCCGTGATCCTCATCCTGGTGTTCGTGGGAGGTATGCGGGTGGTCTACGTAACCCGCCCCCGGGAACAAGAAGAGGACGGGGAGGACGCGGAAGGGCCGGGGATGACCCTGCGCCGGGCCTGGGTGTTGTTCCTCGCCGTGTCCGCCGGAGTGGTGGTCGCCGGTTTCTTCCTGGCCTGGAGCGCCGATCAGATCGCCGAGATTACCGGCGTGGCCTCCAGCACCGTGGGCATCCTCGCCGTCTCTCTGGTGACCACGATGCCGGAGATGTCATCGGCCATTGCCGCGGCCCGCATCGGAGCGGCGGACCTGGGGGTAGCCGGGCTTTTCGGCAGCAATGCATTCAACGCAACCATCTTGTTCTTTGCCGACCCTTTCTACCGGGAAGGTATCCTAGGAAACCAGACGGAGTCGGCCCATTTCATCGCCGGGGGGGGCGCCGTCGGATTGATGTTGGCGGCGCTGGCCCTCATCGTGTGGCGCGATCGGCTCAAGAGCCCGGTGGTTGCCGCCGCGTTCGTGTTGATCGCGGCGATCTACATCGCGGGTGCGGTGACGGTGGCGACGGTGGGCGACTAGCGCCCCGATGCGTGTTCTTTGGCAGCTTGCTCAATGGTCTTCTGCAACTCGCCCCTGATGGCGGTGTCGGGGAGGGTGGCAACCGCGGCCTCCAGGGTGGCGCGGTATTGAGACAGGAAGTCGTCTGGAGCCTGACCGGAGTCCGCCCGGCCGCCGAATTCGGCGAAGGTCTCGCCCAACCGCCGGGCTAGTCCGCCGGCGCCCAGATGCCCCAGAAGCGCCCGCAAGAACTTCCCGTCCTGCTCCAGGGAGATGGACAAACCCGGGGCCCGCTCCACGCGCGCCAGGTCGTACGCGAAGTAGGCCAGGGATTCCACGACCAACTCCGCCTCCCCCATTGCATCCAGAGCTTGGACCAGCCGTGCGGCCAGCATAGGGTCGGCGTAGACCAGCCGGTAGATGATCCGCGCCGGTGGCGAAAGCACGGAGTCGCTGTCCCGCACGAGCCTCAGGGCGGCATCCAGGTCGCTGCCCAGCAGGGCCACGGCGGCCAGGGGCTGCCGGAGGATGAAGCGTTCCAGGGGGAACGGGGTCTCCTGAAGGACCTCCACCATGTCCTGAGTCTGGGCTTGCCCCCTGCCGGCGATGACCTCGTACATCCAGTGCAGGAACGGTTCGTCGATGATGAAGTTTCCCGACGGCTCCTCGATCAGAATGGTGATTCCCCGTTTGAACTCTGAAACCTCTGCCCCTGCGGTGATGTCGAGCTTTGACAACAGCTCATCCGGGGTTAGCGCGAAGCGCAATTGGGCCGGTACCGGCTCCATCAACTGCCGGATGGTGGTCTTGTCCAGCGCCTGGATCACCTGACTGGCCGTGGCCGGGTCTTCGTCCCGGAGCAAGTCGAAGAACAGCCTCAAGTCCTCCTCCTGCTCGAAGTCGGCTCCGGAAAGAAAAGCCGCCAGCTCCCTGGTGCCCCGCTGAGGGTCTTCCCTTCCGGCATCGAGGACACGGCTGACCACCGCGCTGAACCGGTTGAGGCGCTCGACAAAGCTGGCGGTTGCCTGCAGGGTGGTCCCCTCGGGCAGCGGGGCTCCGCTGCCGAAAAGCTCCAGGAGCGTGCGGCTATCGAGAGCGGGCAGAAAATTTACCAGGAAGGGCTGCCGGGTGAGCCGCTCCGCCAGCAGCCTCGACTGCTCTACGCGAGACCGCCCCGGCAGCTCGGTCAGGAAATCCAGGGCGGCGGCCAGATCGGCGGCCCTGGGCAACTCCGGCGACTCCAACGAAGCCAGGAAGTCCGGGTGTAGCCGGTGCAGTTCAACTTTGTCCCGCAGATAGCCCCGCCAGAACTGGAAATTCTCCTCATTTTGGGGGTCTCCCAGTAGCAAATCAAACTGGGCGGCCAGATCAAACAGCCGTTGGCGCTCCTCCCGCTTCAAGGTCTCCCTCCGCGCCGGGAGGGGTCCGGCCCCATCGTCCGGAGCAGGCAGCGACGGGTACTCCCGCAGGTCCAGGTGCTCAAAACCCAGGTATTTGTTGGCCGCCGCCCGGTCCTCGCCCTGCAGAGACTGGTACCAGGCGACGGCGTCATACCAGGAGTCAAAGGGGCCATCGTTCAGAAACCGGCTCCAGTACTTCCGCAGAATGGGTGGCGTCAGAGCCAGATTGCCGCCGGTGTTGTAGACCAGGCTCGCTTCCAGGTTGTGGAGCAGGGGATCAGGGTTCTCCGCCGAGAAGTCGGGCAGGTTGCGCAGGCGTTGCCGGAAAAGCTCGAAGCTGTCGGGCGGCTGGGACATGAAGGCAAGGATGTCGGCGTGGTAGCGTTGAATCGCCGGGGACAGGGTCTCGCCCGGCGGGGCGTCCCAGCCCAGCTCCGGAAGCCCCACTATCTGGAAGCCACCCCAGTAGGAGTGGCCGATCTCGTGCATGACCCCGGTGGGCTTCGCCTCGCCCACTCCGGCCCACTCTTTGAAGCCGTAGCTGCCGAAGAAACCCGGGTCTCCCTGCATCTGGCGGATGTCAAGACTCCGCAGCAAGGCAGCGCCGGCGTCGGTGAGGTTGTAAAGGGTAATGACGGCGTCCAGGCGTTGCTGGACCCAGGGTGAGTTGCCCGGGTTGGGAGTGGGTTCGGGGCCTGTCCGGGGTACCGGAGGCGGAGTTGGGGAGGGGGCCGCGGAGAGGGTAGGGGAGAGGGTCGCGTAGGGGGTGGCCGTGGGTGCTCCAGGCACCAGGACAGTGGGGGAGACCGAGTTGGCCCGCTCCTCCAGGCGTTGCACCTGGTCGGCCAGCCGGTCTAGCTTCTCTAGGGCCTGGTCAACGCGCGGGTCCGGCGTCGGCGATGGTTCGGCGCCTCCACCGCAGGCCGCCAGGGCCAGCACCGTCAACGCCAACGCCGCCGCCAAGCTCGGCGAGGCTAAACTGATTGCTCTGCCGGAGAGGCTGCGGACCAATCCGGGCAGGATGACGCTACCGGTGCGGCCTTTCCGCGCTCCCACGTTTGTTCCCTTAATGGCCGGCGCGCGCCGATTTGGCCGGTCGCTTCAATCCGATTGGCGGAAGAAAACGTAATATCGGGAAACAATCCAGAGTGTTGGTACCGGGCCTGAGAGCCATTAAATGAGGCCCATTCAGATGATTTCCAGCAGCTCTTCGGTAATCACTCCGCCGGATATCTGGAATAGTCGCACCTGGGGAGCATCGGCGTCCATCAAAGATACCAGGATGTACCGAATGTCCGGCCAGAGTTGGACCGTGCCGACGGCGAGGCGCACGTCGGTATCGGAAGGGTAGGCTTCAGAGCGGGTGTGCGAATGGTAAACGGCCATCAGGTCCCAGCTGTTTTGCCCGGCCTCCGTATCTACGTGGGCTATCTCGCGGGGGTCCATGGAGAAGCGGAAGGGGCTTGCCTCCACATTGGTCATTCGGTGGAGCTTGAAGACCCGGCCTCCTTGTCCAGCCAGGATACCGCAACATTCGTTGGGCAGTTCATCTCTGGCGTGGGCCACCATCTCATCGATGTATCGTCTCTCGATCTGAGTCAAAAACCTCTCTCCTCATCCGGTCTCAACACAAATGCTAGTAGAAATATACCAGAGGAATCTACAGCTGAGAAGCCACATCAAAGTAGGAAAGAAAGGACGAATCACCGAAGCCTGAATGGGTTCATTCAGCCGACGGAGCAAGGTTATGATTTACTTCAAAGCATGCGACAAGTGTAAGGGAGACCTATTCCTGGACGGCGACTCCTACGGCCCCTTCCTGAAATGCTTACAGTGTGGGCGGCTCATTGAGGTGGAAGCACGGGGGCCCGGACTGGTCAAGTTGGCTGCCGGTAAACTGAAGAAACGGGTGGCCTAGCTTTTTCGGCTCCGCCGACGCTGCATCAGCCCCGGCACGGCCCGTCTTGCTGGTGACCGGGGGCTTGGCCCCATCCGCCTTCGCTACTGTGTCTTCAGCAGGTCGGCGAACTCGTGCACTGCCTCTTCCTGTTGCTGAGTCTGAATGGAACCGGGGCGCAGCTCACGCACCATTTCGATCGCGTCCGCCGGTAAGTATCCCACATGCACCATGTAGCAGGCCAGCACCGTGCCGGTGCGGCCGATGCCTGCCTGACAGGTAACCACCACCGGCCGGTCCCAAGTTTCGATCTGCTCTTCGATGAACTTGACCATGCGCTTGATCTGGTACAGGTGGGGAGCGGTGAAATCGGGCACCGGCTCGTACAGGTCGACCAGTTTCATCGCCTCCCCGGAAATGGTCCTCTCCTCCATGCGTATTATCGCCCGGATGTCCTTCAGCTTGAGGAACATCAGGTCGCGGCCGCTGGTCGGCCCCGCGGCCCCGGCCAGGACGCCGTTGAGTATCCATCCGAAGTTCAAGTATTCCACGGCGGGGACTCCATCAGTTACGGTATGAGACACGGTGGCGGGAGCGATTAGGGACTCGCCGGGGAAGCGGCCCCGGCATTCGCCGGACCTGGAACATGTCCATTATACTTTCCGGACCCGGCACCGGCCAGGGCCGGTGTGACCGAGGCGCCGGCGGACCTCCCCTAAATCCCCTTCCTTCGCAAGGAGGGGACTTGGTTGCCGGCGCGGTTACGCGGCAGGGACATTCAGCCGTTGCTGAACCTCTGCCGGCGTCAGAGTCTCCACCACCACCAGCTTGTCTCGCGAAGCATGCCCCCGGACTATCCGGACCCTGCTCTTGGCGATGCCTAGTGCCTGGGCCAGCAAGGAGACGACCGCCGCGTTGGCTTTGCCAGCCTCCGGGGGAGCGGTCACCCGCAGGCGCAAAGTATCTCCCCGGTAGCCCGCCACCTGGTTGCTGGCGGCCTTGGGCTGCACCCGAACCTTGAGGCTGACGCCGTTTACTGCCGGTCGGGCCATGACCGGTCCTCGATCTGCCGACTCCCCCGCATCCCGGTAAATCTGCCTGCACCGCCGGCGCATCCCGGATGGGTGTGACCGGCCGAGCCCCTCGCGCAATCCGGTTCACAGTGGGGTCGGCGCATTGCGGTTCTCCTCCCGCGGACGGGTTGTTCGCACCGGGGTGACCGCGCCCGGCCGGCGCGGAAGGTTCGGTGGTGAGATGAGCTGAGACACAAGGTCCGCTTCATTGGCCCCAACCGAGGCCGCGGCGTGGGCGGCGCCCAGGGGAGTATACCAACATCAAGAAGGAAAGAGAAAACGCCGTGGGCGCCGTCCGTGAGAGAAGCCGGCCCGAGGTCCAACTCGTCAGCGGCGCACCCAGGGGTTAGACAGGATTTTTGCTCGATGCTATCATGAAGCCGTTGTGTTGACTGGCAGCAGATAGGCTGTGGAAACCTGAAAACCGGACCTGGATGGAGACCAGCCGACGGTTCCCGTCGCAGGTCGAGGAAGCAGGACACCCACGTTGAAGATAAAAGACCTGTTGCGTGGTACTCGGACCATCTCCTGCGAGTTCTTCCCACCCAAGACGGCGGATGGGATTTCCGCGGTGTTTCGGGCCATTGAGCGGCTGAAAGCGTTCCACCCGGATTTCGTTTCCGTCACCTACGGCGCGGGAGGCTCCACCCGCGCCTTCACCGAGGAGATCACGGTGCGGATTATGGAGGAGGCCGAGCTGAGGGTGCTGGCCCACCTGACCTGCGTGGGACAGACCAGGGAGGAGCTGCACCGCGTGCTGGAGCGGCTCGACCGGGCGGGAGTCGAGAACGTAATAGCCCTGCGGGGAGACCCGCCCCAGGGGGCAAGCGGCTTCGTTCCGGTGGAGGGGGGCTTCGGGCACGCCACTGACCTGATCCATCACATCCGGCGAAACTTTGGGTTCGGGTTGGCCGCTGCCTGCTACCCGGAAGGCCATACCGAATCCCCCGACTTGCGGACCGACCTGGAATACACCAAACGCAAGGTGAAGAGCGGAGCTGATTTCCTCATAACTCAGCTTTTTTACGACAACAACGATTTCTTCAGCTTCATGGACCGGGCGAGACAGGCGGGGATCGACGTCCCCATCATTCCGGGGGTGCTGCCCATCCTGAGCACAGGCCAGATACGCCGGTTCACCGCCCTGTGCGGCGCCAAGATTCCGCCCGCACTGGACCGGCAGCTCGACCGACTTGCTGACGACGACGACGCGGTCCGAGAGCTGGGTATCGAGCACGCCACGGGGCAGGTTAAGGAGTTGTGGGACGCCGGAGTGCCCGGAGTCCACTTTTACGTCCTCAATAGGAGCTACTCGGTCTCAAGGATTCTGACGAACCTGGGCCTGCCGGGGCACACCGGCTCGTGATTACCGCCCCGCCGCCCGGAAGCACTCCCTCGCCCGTGCCGGGGGTGATCTTGCGTAAGGCATGGATGGAGCCCGGCAAAGTGGAATGCTCGCCACCGGCGTAGACATAATCGAAATTCCCAGGGTTGGACAAGTCCTGGAGCGCTACGGCCAGCGTTTCCTGGACCGGGTGTTCACGCCCCAAGAGATTGCCTACTGTCGGGGACGGCCGCCCAACCTGGCGGCCCGGTTCGCCGCCAAGGAGGCTACCATGAAGGCCCTGGGCACCGGCGTCCGCGGCGTGGGTTGGAAGGACATCGAGGTCGTTCGCCACGAGAGCGGCGCGCCCGCTGTCAAGCTGCACGGCCGGGCCGAGCGCCGGGCCCAACGGCTTGGGGTCCAGGAGATCGCCTTGAGCCTGTCCCACTCGCGTGAATACGCAGTGGCCTTCGTGGTGGTCCGGCGGGA
>CAJWBT010000099.1 GCA_913020235.1 uncultured Chloroflexota bacterium | reverse complement strand
GAAAGTGTTACCCATGTGCCCGGTTTTTCTGTTACCAGTCTACCCGGTTTGTACCACCCTCTTTCCCTCTCCCATTGGGAGAGGGATGCCCTGGCGCAGCCTGGGCTGGGTGAGGGCAACCCCGGCTGAGGCCGCTGCCCGCTTGACCCGTGGCAGCGGCGCGAGTAGGATGGGCGGTATCCAGTGGCATCTCTTTCTTTTGCAGCGGTACACATTCGACTAGCGCCACCCTGTCCCACCTTTCCTGACCATGAAGGGGGTCCAACCTTCTCGATACTCCGGTGTGCCAAAGTCATCCGCCTTATGACGTCCATCTCGGGCGGATGGGGTATCCCCTCATCCCTCGCAATGGACTCTGGCCTTCGCTGGCCCAACCACATAAAGCGCGGGTACCCCCACATTCCTGCCGGGGCCGGCCTGCGGGAGAGGCGAGTATTGGTCGGCAGATGCGGGGCTCGACGAAGAAACTGACGGCAGGCAACTTTCCCCAAGCGAGGAATCTCTCAACGGTCGAAATCTTGCCGAATAGGGGAGGTCGGTTATGGTCATAAAAGGCGGTTTCCAGGGCAATATCCTAGAGGTAGATCTGACCAACGGGACAACCAGGTCCGTTCCCATGCCCCCGGAGGAGGTGCTGCGGGCCTATGGAGGAGCCACGGGTGTCGGCCTGTACCTGATGGCCCAGGAGATCACCCCCACCATGCGTCCGGCTGACCCCGATTGCCCCTTCTTCCTGTTCACCGGCCCCCTCACGGGTGTCATGGTGCCAAACGCTTCCCACTGGGTCCTGGTCAACCTGAGAGAGTGCCCCGACTACCACGTGGGGCTGAGCCACGCCCACGGGTACTTTGGCGCCCGGCTCAAGCATGCCGGTTGGGACGGCATCGCGGTCCGGGGAGCTTCGCCGAAGCCGGTGTATCTCTGGATCGAGAACGATCAGGTGGAACTGCGCGACGCCGCGCCCTACTGGGGAATGGACACCTTCGAGACGCCGCGCCGCATCAAGCTGGAGCTGGGCGACCCTTTGCAGATCAGCGTCGCGTGCATCGGTCCCGGCGGGGAGAACCAGATCACCGGGGCCGCGGTGCGGTCCGACGGAGTCTACACGGCAGCTCGAGGAGAGGCCGGCATTGCCTGGGGCTCGAAGAAGCTCAAGGCCATCGCTGTGCGGGGCACCGGCCGGGCCCCCATCTCCGACCCCGCCGGTCTCATGGACGCCTACGAGACCTGGAACCGTGCCCTCTATGCGGCGGAGCGCCCACCAACCTCACAGCACGCTCACTCCGTGGTGCCGGGCACCTTCGCCAACGTCCCCGATCGCGGGAACGTGCAGGGAAAGAACTACAGCGACCCGGAGTTCCAGTATCACTGGAAGGACCGCTGGGAGGAGGACACACCCAAGTGGAAGGTGCGGCCCGTGGGTGGGTTCAACTGCGACATGACCTGCCATCACGAGACGGTGGTAACGACCGGCCCCCTGGCCGGGACCACGGTGTCGGGCTACGGCGGTGAGATCATACAGCAGACCGGCCCCAACCTGGGCATCGACGATCCGGGCGTGGCACTGGCCATCACCGGCATGGTGGACGGCCTGGGTCTGGACGGCGGAGAGGTTCCCCGCAACATCGCCATGGTGATGGAAGCCTACAACACCGAGCGGCTCAACCAGGACGAAGTGGACGGCCTGGACCTCACTTGGGGCAACTATGAGGCCGTCATCGAGCTGCTGGAGAAGACGGTCCGCCGGGATGGCATCGGCGCCTCCCTGGCGAAGCCGCCGAGGGAGTGCGGCCGGGATCTCGGCATCGAAGACCTGGCAGTCCACATGAAGGGCACCGGGTTCAACGACCACGACATGCGGATTCACCCCGGCCTCATATTCCAGATGCTCATCGCCGGCGCCGGGCCGGTGTGGCAGACGGAGCTGGGGCTGGTCCTTCCGCCCAGGGCCGGCGCGCCCGACCTGGGCTACGAGTTCGTCGACCCCATGAGTCCTGATGGAATGGTGGAGCCGGTTTACAAAGGCCAGTTCAAGAAGCTCTGGGAAGATACCATCGGCGTCTGCCACTTCGCCCTGAAACGCACCCCCGGCACCTGGGACCCCGCCATTCAGGCGCTTTCCAGCGCCACCGGCTGGGAAGGCTATACCCGGGAAGAAGCGTTGACGACCGGCGAGCGCCTGGTCACGCTGCAGCGCCTGATGGCCCTCCACCTTGGCTACAAGCGGGAGTACGACTTCGACATCAGCCCGCGCATGCTGGCGGGCCTGGATGCCGGGCCCATGAAGGGCAGGGTGATACCCGCCGGCCCGCACCTGGAGCGGTGGTTCCAGGAATACTACGAATGCCTCGACTGGGACCAGGAGACCGGTGCGCCCACCCCGGAAGCCCTGCAGCGGCTGGGGATGGAGGGTATCAAGGTGGGAAGAGAATAGGCGTGACGGCGCCCTAACCGTCCCTCGATAAAGGAGGAGGCTCATGGAGATTCGTGGAGGATACCGGCCTCATATCCTGCGCATAGACCTGGACCAGGGGACCATCACCCGAGAGCCCCTCCCCAGTGAGGATATCCTGCGCAAGTACCTTGGCGGAACGGGCCTGGGTATATATTTGCTGCTGCGCGACGCGCCCCCGCGGGCTGAAGCTACAGAGGCCGACGCGCCCCTGATTTTCATGCTGGGGCCGCTGACGGGAACTCCCGCCAACAATTCCTCCGACTGGACCACCATCTGCTTCAACCCCCTGATACCCTACGCCGCCGGCGTGGGCCACGGCCACGGCTTCTGGGGGGCCTATCTGAAGCACGCCGGGCATGAGGGCATCTACCTCACCGGCAGGGCGGAAAAGCCCCAATACCTGTGGATCGATGACGACCGGGTGGAGCTGCGCGACGCCGGCCACCTGTGGGGCCTGAGCACCAGGGAGACCGAGCGCCGGCTCAAGGTGGAGCTGGGGGACGAGGAGTTCATCAGCGTTGCCTGCATCGGCCCGGCGGGCGAAGCGGTGCTGCCTGGGGCCATGGTGAAGGCAGACCGCAACCACGGCTCCGGCAAGGGCAGTCCGGGGGCCGTGATGGGGAGCAAAAACCTCAAGGCCATCGCCGTGCGCGGCACCGGCATCGTCCCCGTGTTCGACTCCGAAGGGCTGGTGGAGACCTCCGCCGAATGGGAGGAGAACCTGCTGCCCGACCCCTCCAAGACCTTCGTGGTCCAACCCTCGGCGATGGGGCTGAAGGACGGGGGCGAAAGCCGTGAATACTACAACCGGCTGGGCAAGACCCTGCGGGTCGCCGCCAAGAACATGACCGACCCTGAATGGGGCGCCCAGTACGCCCGCAACTACGTGGAGGCTTGCGCCCGCTGGAAGATTACCCCCCAGCCATCCTACAACTGCAAGATATCCTGCGCTTACGACGTGGAGATAACCGACGGTCCCTACGCCGGGTTCGTGGGAAGCCCCTGCGGAGGCGCCGAAAACATGGAGGGCGCCGCCGGAATGATCGGCGTGGACGACGCCAATGGCATAGTGATCATGACCGACTTTTATGACGGCATGGGGCTGGAGTCGGGCCAGTTCGGCACACTGATGGGCGCGGTGTACGAGGCATTCAACGAGGGGCTCCTCACCCTGGAGGACACCGACGGCCTGGACCTGACCTGGGGCAACTGGGAATCGGCCATGGAACTGATCAACCGGACCATCCGGAGAGAGGGTATCGGGGCCAAGCTTGCCCTGGGCTCCAAGGCCCTGCCCGAGGCCCTGGGTAGCGAGAAAGGGTTGGTGGAGGAGATGCGCAGCAAGGTGCTGGACGTAAAGGGCGCCGGGGTGGTGACCCACGACCACCGGCAGTTCTGGGGCACGTTCTTCGGCGAGCTGATCGCGGGTACCGGGCCGTCTATCCAGGGGTCGGGCATTGACATGGTGGGCTACCCCGAACTGGGCTACCCCGAGAGCACTCCGGGGGTGGCCCACAACGCCGAAGAGGCGGTTGCGAAGGTGGGCCCCGTCCGCATGACCCAGTTCTCCAAGCTGTTTTGGGACAGCCTGGGCATATGCGTGTTCGCCGCGCGGGGCGTCCCCGACTCCCTGCGCCTTACCAGCAAGTCCCTGGCCCAGGGCGTGGGCTGGGAGGATTTCGACCTGCCGGAGGCCCTCACGGTCGGCGAGCGGGTCACCAACCTGATGCGGCTGGTCTATGCCAGGCGGGGATTCCAGAAGCAGGACGAGTTTGACATCTCGGAGAAACACCTGGAGCCCCCACCCGCCGGCCCGGCCAAGGGCCTGAGCATCAAGCCTTATCTTCCCGCCATGGTGGACGAGTACTACGGCCAGATGGGCTGGAACGTGGATACGGGGCTGCCCACTCCCGAGACCCTTCGCCGGCTGGGCATGGAAGAGTTCCTCGGGGACATTGAGTAGCGCTGGAGGTCAACCAAGCTAGGGAGAGCGGCGCCGTTTCACCCCTTCTAACTCTCCCCCTTCGTAAGGGGGAAGGCTAGGATGGGGGTACCGGACAACATATCAACACCGAGTCGCCCAGGTACTAGCTGGAAATCAAGACCTCGTCGCCGTCCCACGAGAAGCGAACGTTCAGGTCCTCTTCTTCCGAAATCTTCTGAACGTAGTCAAAGACCTCCTGAGCCCGTGAATCGCTTCGCTTCACCACCTCAGGTTCCAGGTCGGGGTTGACCCAGGCCGGGATGTAGGTCACCTTCTGGATTCTCTTGTCCAGTACGTAGGCCTTGGCGATCATTGTCTTGATGGCGTCGGGGTGGTACCGGTATTTTTCATAGCCCGGAATGGGCTTGATGTGGTAGAACTCCCGTAGGCGCGCCGCCGTCGTCCGCAGAGGTGCGGTCTGGGAGACCGGCTGGCTGTGCTCCAAGGCGAAATTGCCCAGGCCGTAGAAGATGGCCTTGTCCTTGTACACCTCAATTCCCTTGAGTATGTGGGCGTGGTGCTGGAGCACCAGGTCCGCTCCGGCATCAATTGCCGCGTAGGCCGCTTCTTTCTGATACATGGCCACCACGGCGGGCACGAAATGAACCCCGCAATGCATGGAAACCACTACCACGTCCACCTGGGGCCTCAGCCCCTTGATGTCCTCCTCCATGGCCTTCAGGTGCTCCGGCGCGACCGCGGTGATGATGGCGGGAGGGGTGCCCGGCTGGATGTCGACCTGACGGTAGTAGTGGGTAGCCCTCAACGGCGCACAACCGGGAATTTCCTCTTCCGCCTCCAGGCCGGGAGACAAGATGGAGAGGTAAGCCAACACGCCGAACCTGGTCCCGTCCCTCTCCAGGATAACGGGTTTCCTCGCTTCTTGGATGCTCTTTCCAGCACCGACCACGGCTATGCCGTTCTTGGCGAGGGCGTCGAGGGTATCGAGGAAAGCTTCCTCTCCGTAGTCCATGGCGTGATTGCAGGCGAAGGACATCACGTCGAATCCAGCGCCCTCCTCCGTGAGCGCGGAGACATTCTCGGGCGCGAGCCGGCAAGGGACATGAGGTATGAACTGAGGAGTGCCCCTATCGGAAAGGGGGCTCTCCATCTGCCCGAAAACTATGTCGGCGGCGCGGAAGGCATCGCGGCAATGACGGAATATTGAGGGCGGATCGGCCCGGTTGGGGCTGATGTCGCCTACTCCGACCAGCGTGATTGCCTTCTCGCTCTTCTGAACCATCTAAACCGGTACCCTCCATGTTAACCGTTCCGCGCCTAAAGTGAAAGCTCGGCCGCTTCCCGCCAAGGTTTAGCGCACAGTCCGAGAGATTGAAACACGTAAGGCCGCCCCGCCGGACGCGGCGTCTTCAGTGCATCTTCCCCAACATCACCCGAGCCATCCTCCCCGACAGAAAGGCCGTCAAGTTCATGAGGTGCAGGGAGATGAACAGGGCCGGGATGCCAACAGGCGTGAGTATCCATGACCAGGGGAAGGGATCTACGCTCCGATCTCCGAGACCAAGCCAGGAAAACTCGAACGGATCGCTGGCCCACATGTAGGCGGGCGCGGCGATCAGGCCGATGGAAACGGAGACAAGAGTCACCGCGATGGTGAAGGTGGCGATGCCCACGGGGAGCTTGAGGAGCAGGTAGACCATGCCGGTCCAGGTCAGCCGGTCGGACAGGTGCGCCTTGAGCCGCCGCCACACGCCGACGAAGAACGCCTCTTCGCCACTGAGGCTGGAGGCGCCAGCCACGGGTTGCCCGGAGCGGGCCATGGGCGGTATGTCTTCCTTGAGCATGGTGTTAGTCAGCACGCGCTCAAACTGGCACAGGGCCCACGAGATAAGGAAGACCAGCAGCAGTATCGGAAGCCCGACCCAGATGACCGCCAGCCCGAAGCCCAGGGAGATCCCAGTTACCAGGACTACAAAGTAGGCGATGCCCAGCGGTAAACCCAAAAGCAGATAGAGGATGTTGACGTAGCTCTGCGGGTCGGCGACGACGCCAAAGAAAGGCGCCTTTCTCGACTCACTCATTCGTTGGCCTCCAGCAGTCGTATTCCAAGGCGAAAGTTCACGGATCGGGCAGCGCCTGGCGCTGCTCCGGCGTCGGAAGAGAGGCTCCCGAAGCCCTGCCCGCGGACCCGTCGATCGCTTCAGACATTGAACTCCCTCCGGGCTCGAATTATAAGCCTTGGCCCAGCGTCATGTAATCGGCGTTACGGCCGGTCTTGCGTGGCAAGAGGTCTGACCCCAAGCTCAGCCATTATATCGAGAAACGGTAGTACGAAAGCCCCGGCCAAGCCCGAAGCGAGCTGACGGGGCCACCGCTGCCGCTCTGCTCAGCGGGTAGCTACGAGAGCGCGAAAGAATGGCGGGGCCCCGCATGGGCAGATTCCAGTACTTCGTACCACTGGGGTCTCGCCGGTGCGGTGTAGCTTCGACCAGTGACGTTTTCCGCTGGTCTTGGCCACAGCGCGACGCCCTGTGATACCATGAAGGCGGCTCCGATGGCGTAGCGGGCCCGTGGCTCCCGCGGGAGCAGGAGGCAAGACCATGCGGAAGGATAAAGCCTCGGGACAACTCCAGGAAGCCTGCGAAGCGTACGAGCGGAAGCTGGCGAAGTCCCTGAGCCGGCCCGAGGATTCGAAGGGGTCCCCTCAGGCCGCCTCCAGCGCCCTCCGGCCCCTCTATACCCCGGCTGACGTGGCCGAGGTGGACTACCTTCGAGACCTGGGTTTTCCCGGCGAGTACCCGTACACCCGGGGAATCCACCCAGGCATGTACCTGGGCCGCCTCTGGACGATGCGCCAATACGCGGGCTACGACACGGTGGAGGAGACCAACCGGCGGTTCCAACACCTGCTCCAGCAGGGGCTCACCGGCATGAACGTGGCCTTTGACCTGCCAACCCAGTTGGGCATGGACCCGGACCACCCCGAGGCCGTGGGTGAGGTGGGAAAGGTGGGCAACTCCTGTCCAAGCATCCGCCAAATGGAGGCCCTGTTCAAAGACCTGCCTCTGCGGCAAGTAACCCCATCCCTCACCGTCAATGCCTCGGCCCCAGCCGTGCTCTCCATGTACGTGACGGTGGCTCAGGCCCAGGGAATGCCCCTCGACCAGGTGGGAGGCACGACCCAGAACGACATACTCAAGGAGTTCATCGCCCGGGGGAACTACGTCTTCCCGCCCCATCCCTCCATTCGGATGACGGTGGACCTCTTCGAGTTTTGCGTCCGCCACATGCCGAAGTGGAACTTCATCAACATCTGCGGCTATCACATCCGGGAGGCCGGATCCAGCCTGGTCCAGGAGCTGGCCTTCGCCTTTGGCAACGCCCGGGCTTACCTTGACGAGGCCCTTTCCCGGGGCATGTCGGTGGACGAGTTCGCTCCCCGCATCGCCTTCAATTTCAGCGTCTTCAACAACAT
>CAJWBT010000098.1 GCA_913020235.1 uncultured Chloroflexota bacterium | reverse complement strand
TGAACAACCTTTTCCGCCACACGGCGCTGCGCACCTCGTTCAACACCATCATGCTGGCCCTGGTGGACGGCCAGCCCCAGGTGATGTCGCTGAGGCGGGCTCTGGCGCTGTTCATCCAACACCGGCAGGTGGTGATCCGGCGCCGGTCGGAGCATCTGTTGAAGCGGGCCCAGGACCGCGACCACGTGGTGCAGGGACTACTGCTGGCGCTTCACCGCCTGGACGAGGTGATCGCCATAATCCGAGGGTCCCAGGACGTGGAAACCGCCCGCACCAATCTGATGGAACGCCTGGACCTTAGCCAGATCCAAGCCCAAGCCATTCTGGACATGCAGCTACGGCGTCTGGCCGCCTTGGAGCGGGAGAAGCTGGAGCAGGAGCACCGGGACCTTCTGCAGACTATCGCCGGCTTGGAAGCGCTTCTGGCCGACCCGGCCAAGGTGTTGGCGGAGGTCAAAACCGAAACCCGGAAGCTGAAGAAGACCTTCGGCGACGAGCGCCGCACCGTGATCTATGAGGAGGAAGTGGGGGACCAGACGATAGAGTCGCTGATTCCCAACGAGGACGTTGTCGTTACTATGAGCCAACGGGGCTACATCAAACGGATGCCCGTCAAGACCTATCGCACCCAACACCGGGGCGGCAAAGGGGTGCGGGGGATGGCCACCAGGGAAGATGACACCTTGATGACGGTCGTCGTGGTGGATACCCACGACACCCTCTTCTTTTTTACCAACCGGGGGCGAGTATACCCTCTGCGAGCGTTCCAGATCGCCGGTGACAGCAACAGAGTAACCCGGGGGACACCCCTGGTCAGCCTGCTTCCCCTGAGCCGGGGCGAGCAGGTCCAGGCGATGCTGTCGATCCAAAACCCCAGGGAGGACTACCCCCTTATCCTGGCCACCAAGCTGGGCGAGGTCAAAGCCTTGAAGACCGGAGAGCTGTCTCACATTCGACCCGGCGGGCTGATAGTTATGGACCTGGAGACGGGCGACGAGTTGGTCAGCGTGTCCGAGGTGGGAGAGGCCAAGGACATCATCATGGTCTCTGAGAAAGGTCAGGCCATCCGGTTCGCGGTTACCAACTTGACCCCCCGCTCCCGTACGGCGGGCGGCGTGCGCGGCATGCGTTTGCTGGCCGGCGACCAATTGATAGCCATGGCCGCGGCACCCCCGGGCAGCCACCTGCTGATCGTGAGCCAGCGAGGCTACGGCAAGTCCACCCCGGTATCCAGATACCCGCGACACTCCAGGGGCGGCCAGGGCGTCCGCACCTTCAAAGTGACGGAAAAATCGGGGCCCGTTGCGGCGGCTCGGGTAGTGACCGTCGCCGCCGGTCAGGAGATCTTCGTGATCTCCGCGAAAGCCCAGGTCATTCGGGTGACCTTGGAGGATTTCCGGGTCGTCGGCCGCGACACACAAGGAGTCATCATATGGCGCGACCGTGAGCCCAACGACTACGTGGCGTCAATCGCCGCCTTCCAGGAGTCCGAGCGTCTGAAGGCCAATGGCTCCGAGAATGGGCACCATTCGCCCAATGGCGACCCGGCCGTAAGCTGACGATCTGAGAGGGGTTGACCCTCTCATTCGGGGTTTGACAGCGGGCGACGTTCAGGCCCATATCGAAGGCCGTCCCGTGCCCTAATCCGGCTGATTATGGGTGAACCTGCTTTCGTCTGATATTCCGCGGCACCCCTTGATTTCCCCAGCATGGCCTGTATACAATACCCCCGCCCTGGCTGCGACGAAAGCGGACCCCATCATGCCGATTGGTGGTCATTATCACAGAGGAGCCATCGATGAAATTGGTATTTCTGCACGGAGCCGGTAGCTCGAGCCTGGCGTTCTACTACCAATTGCGTCACTTCCGAAATTCCAAAGCCATCGATCTCCCGGGCCACCCTACCGGCACGGCGTGCGGAAGCATCGAAGGATATCTGGAGTGGGTGCGGGGATATACCACGGCACGCCGCTACAAGGACATGGTGCTTTGCGGCCATTCCATGGGGGGGGCGATTACCCTCCTTTACGCCCTGATGTATCCCGAGGAGCTGCGAGGAATCATCCTTATCGGTACCGGCGCCCGCCTGCGAGTCCACCCTGACTACCTGAAGCGTTGTAAGCACCCGGGCCGCGACAATGGGCTCTGGCTGGAGGGCCAAAAAGAGTATTTCAAGTCGGTGGAGTCCGACATCGGCCAGGTGCTGATGATGCGGGCCAACGAGGTGGGACCCGCTGTTGAACTTACCGACCTGCAGTCCTGCGACAAGTTTGACGTGATGGACCAAATCCACAAGATTCATCTCCCAACCCAGGTCGTTTGCGGTAGCCGGGATATCATGACTCCGGTCAAGTACTCCGATTACCTGGCGCGGGAAATCGATGGCGCGAAAGAGGAAGTCATTCCCGATGGCAACCACTTCGTCCAGTTGGAAAAGTACCAGCAAGTCAATGAGAGAATCGAGCGGTTTCTTGCCACGCTGAAGTGACGAACCACGTGGAAGTGCGAGGCCCTTCGGGTAACGGCTGGGGCGGATGATGGCCGCCACCTCGTACTTGCGCTCCTCCTGGGATTCAGGCAGGCCTCGGTGGCCCTTCGGCGCCGTCTGCGGCTGGGGCCAGAGGGCCTCGATCGCACCTGGCGGGCCTCTCTCAACCCTACACCCGCATCGCTTTTTCCCCAATTGGATTCGCCTATCTAGTTGCCTTGTACGGCCGCGGCCTCCAATAGGCCGGTGTTTCATGGACCACCGTCAGGGCGCCGTCGGAGCTTCGCTTTGAGCTTGACCGGTTTACCCTTCAGGGCAGCCCCATCGGCCGAGTCGACTTCAGGTGGAGGGCGCTTGGCGAGGGGGTTGCCCCGGAAGCCGCGCCGGATAACGCGGCCGGCGCCTGCCAACGTGTGGGCTCTGACGGCCGGCCCCGCGTACGCCTCCCCAGGCTGGACGGCCGGATGACGCCGGCCCGGGCTGAGGCGCAGTGGAGCCACCTGGCGTTGCTCAGGCTGAGCGCCTACGGCTTCGGCATGATCGGCTTTGACCTAGCCATGATGACGATCATTTTGCCGGTCCTGGTGCTGGACGTGGCGCCGCCGGAGTTCAAGAACAGCTACCTGGCGGCGCTGGCGTTCACCGGGCTGATAGTGGCGGCCCTGGTGCAACCCATGATAGGGCGCTACAGCGACCGGACCCGCACCCGCCTGGGGCGGCGTGTACCGTACCTGCTGTGGGGATGCGCTTTCGTCTGCGTCGGACTGGCGGGGGTTGGGTTCGCTCCCAACTACCCGGTCCTGTTCGGGGTATGGCTATTCACCCAAGCCAACTTCAACATCGGGTACGGACCCTACCAGGCCTTGATCCGCGACCTGGTGCCCATCAGCCGGATCGGCGTGGCATCGTCGCTGAAAATCCTTTCCGATGCCACCGGAAGTCTGGTCCTCATCGTCGCGAGCGGCGCCCTCATCGGCCTGGGGATCGCCTCGGGCGGTAGCGGCTGGCAATGGGTGGCCCTGGCGCTCCTGGGTTTCACCCTGATATCAACCACCGCCATCACCTCGGTAACCGTCCGCACCAGAGAATCGGCCGGGGCCTTGACCCAGGACGATAAGGCGCCGGTGCGGCAACCGGACCAGAGCCTCCACCCTCAACTCAACTGGTTTCTGATCTCGCGCCTCTTGATAATGACCTCCATAACCGCCTTCCCAACCTTCGGGCTGTTCTTCATTCGGGATGCGTTGGGGCTGGACAATCCGGCCGAGGCGGCCCAGTCGCTGGGGAGAATGATCCTGCCGGTGGGGGGAGCCCTGGCCCTGTCCGTCTATCCGGCGGGCTGGCTGTCTGACAAGGTAGGACGCAAACCGGTGGTGCTGGCCGGCGCCGTTGGGGCCGCCCTGTGCAGCATCTGGCTGTTGTGGGCGGACGACACCTCGGACGTAGTCGTGATCGCCAGCGTCCTCGGCGCCACGATAGGTGTCCTGCTCAGCGCCAACTGGGCCCTGGCCAACGACCTGGGTCCCAGAGGCCGGGAAGGCCTGCACATCGGTATCGTCAACCTGGCCACCACCGGAGGCTCGGCTGCGGCCAAGGCCCTGGGCCCCGGGATAGACCTGCTGAACCGGACCGCCGAGGGCCGCGGCTACGATGCCCTGCTGATCTGCTGTGCTTCGTTCTTCGTGGCCGGGGGTCTGCTGCTGCTACCCCTCAAGATGGATGCCCGAGACAAGACCTCCCCAAGAGAGTTGCCCGAAGCCGACGGGTGAAGTACCGGCGGCGGGCCCAACTTTCCCCCATCATGAGGGGGAAGACCGGTCCTCTCCCATCAGTGAAAAGCCTTGCCTCGAAACCGTCTTTCCGTGAAGCGAAACGACGAGGAATCTGGTGCCGTGTTCCTTCTTGTCGGCCCGGACCTACCACCCCCAGACCCCTCGCATCACTCGGGGTAAGATATTTCAGAGCACTTTGAGGCCGGACTCTTGCGAAAGGTGAGGATCGGAGTGGGGGCCTCGGGCAAGGCGTCAAGACAACCCGGCGCCCATACCAGCCCCGGCAGACTCACCGTTTTGCCTGGGACACCTGCCCCAGGAACTGAGCGGCGCCGCGGGCCAGCCAGGCGTTCCAGGAAGTCATCAAGAACTTGGCCCCTTTCTCGATATAACTGCCCACGTTGTCATCATTGACCAGCGCCCCCGCTACCCGCCCGGCGGCCACGATGCGGGAGATAGCACCGTCGATTGCGCGTTGTACCTCTGGATGACCTATATCGCCGATGTGCCCCAGGGTCTGAGACAAATCGGAGGGGGCGACGAAGAACACGTCGATGTGTTCTACCTGCAGGATTTCGTCCAGGTTCGCCAGGGCTTCCGCCTCTTCCAGAAGCACTATGACCATGGTTTGGCCGTTCGCCTGGTGAAAGTATTCGGGAACACCGAAGGACTGGCGCCCGCCGAACATCCCCCGATAGCCCAAGGGCGCGAATTTGGCCGATTGCATCGCCTGTTCTGCCGCGGCCCGGCTGTTGACGTGGGGGACCACAATCCCCATGGCGCCCCGGTCCAGGGTGCGGGTGATCAGCCACGGCTCGTTGGAGCTAACCCGGGCGATGGAGGTCATGCCCCACAGGTCGCAAGCCCGGGTCATGTCTGCCAGCGGGTCCCAATCCACCGGGCCGTGCTCGCCCTCGATCCACGCGGCGTCAAACCCCATTGGCCCCAAGAAGTCGATGATGTCGGCGTTTTGCAGCCCGGAAACGGCGGCTACTACCTGGCCGTTTTGCAGTTTCTCTTTGGCGGCGTTCGTCCTGATGGCTGGCACTGGAGGCCTCCTCTGACACGTCTATTGGCGTTTGGATTCCTGGCCCGGCCCGGTGTTCATGTGTCGAATCCGGTGAGTCGGGCCCACCGACGGCGACCGCGCCTGGCTAATACTCCCGGAACATCTGTTGAAGCTCGCCGCGGTCGCGGGTCATGGTGAGGCCCAGCATCAGCAGTATCCGCGCCTTTTGGGGCAGCAGGTTGTCGGCAACGATGATCCCTTGCTTCTCCTTCTTGGGGGTGATGATCACCCGCCCGGCGGTCACGCGGGACGCCAGCACCACCGGCATACCGTGGCGTGCCGCTTCGGCCGCCGCCGCATCGAAGGCCGGCGGGCTGCCGCCGCTGCCCAGACCGGCGAGCACCAACCCGTCGGACCCGTTGCTGCGCACCGCCTCCACCAGCAGACCATCGGCGCCGGCGTAAGCGTACACAATATCGACTCGAGGCAGTTCAGACACCTCACCGACGTCGAAGGGGGTAGAAGTGGTGTGTTTCCGTAGCGGCGCGCGGTATAAGACCACCTGACCGTCGGAGTCGGCATACCCCAGGAAGCCCAACTCATTGGGCCGGAACGTCTCCACCCGGTAGGTGTTGGCCTTGGTGACGTCGCGGGCGCATTGAATCTCGTTGTTCAAGACGGTGAGCACTCCCATTCCGGCCGCTTCGGGGCAGGCGGCGATCCGTACCGCGTCCAAAAGGTTGAGATCGGCATCAGTGCCCACGGCCGTTGGGGGCCGCATCGCGCCGGTAACCACCACCGGCTTGGATGACTTGACGGTGAGGTGCAGGAAATAGGCTGTCTCTTCCAGGGTGGCCGTCCCGTGAGTAACCACTACTCCGTCCACGTCTCCCTCGTCCCGAAATATCTGATTGATGCGCTGGGACAGGAGCAGCCACTCTCGAGGACCGAAGGCGGTACTGCCCACGCTGATCAGGTCCTCGCTCCGGACCTGGGCGATGTCGGCTACTTCGGGAATGCGGGCCAAGGACTGCCCGACGGTAAGTTTCTTACCCAATTCGCCATACAGGATGTAGTCCAACCGGTGGGGCCCGACCCCGGCGATACTACCTCCGGTGCCGATGACTCTAACAATAGGCTGGCGGGTCGTCATGTTCGTCACCTCCAGAAGCTGCGGTTTCCCGTCCTCGGGAGAAACCGGGAGATCCAACGCGTGGGCCAACTATCAAACCTTGTATAATCATTCCAGCAGCCGCGTGGAAGGAGCAGGCCGGTGCGTGCCTTGATCTTGTCGGACATCCATTCCAACCTGGAAGCCCTCACCGCGGTGGTGGACGACGCCCTCAGCCGGGGCGGTTTCGACTTGATCTGGTGCCTGGGCGACCTGGTAGGTTACGGACCGGACCCTGGGCCCTGCCTTAAGTTGCTTCGCGGCTACGATCTCCTGGCGGTGGCCGGCAACCACGATCATGCCGCCGTGGGCAAGGTGGACATTCAATACTTCAATTCCGCCGCCAAAGAGGCCATCCAGTGGACCTCGGACCGGCTGACGGCCGCCGAGGCCGAGTACTTGGCTGGACTGCCTACGGTGACCATCGCCGAGCCTTTCACCCTGGTCCACGGGAGCCTTCGCAGTCACCTGGAGGAGTACCTCCTGAATCGGGAGTCCGCCCTGGCCACCCTGGAGCTATTGGGGACCCGCTTCTGTCTCGTGGGCCATTCCCATGTTCCCTTCCTGTGCCGGGAGAGTCAGGGCTCGCCCCAATTCCTCCAGTTTGCCGAAGGTGAAGTGTTACCCTTGGGCGAGGATCGCATGATTATCAATCCCGGGAGTGTGGGTCAGCCGAGGGACCGGGACCCCCGGCCCAGCTACGCCGTCTACGACAGCCGGCAGGAGACGATCCAGCGACTCCGGGTAACCTACACAATCAACCGGACCCAGGAAAAAATGCAGGAGGCCAACCTGCCCCGATATTTGATCGATCGCCTGAGCAACGGCGTGTGAACGCCGAGGGCAACCGGCTTTCCCAAGGTATAAAGAGTGTACAGCGACGGCCCCGCCGTATTATGACCCAGGCCGATCTCCGGTTCGGGCATTCTACTACAACAGGTGGCTCCCATCAATTCAATGAAAGCCGGCCGCCAGGTGTTCCGCCAAGATTTGTTCTAACACCCGGCCCGCCACGGAGGGTCACTGCGAGAACGAAAAGGAACAGGCCATGTTGCCCGGCCTTCGTTGGGGCACCACAGCTTGAACTCGATGATTGTCGGGGTTGGCGAACACCTGGTTCGGCAGCCTCTCCAGACTGATGGCCTTCGTCAGATTTGTTGTGCGGACGTACTCTAGTTCCGCAACTGCAAGTTGACAGGAACGTTTAATTCTTGGTAGATTCCTGCTAGACTATTTCTCTGGCCATGCGGTAGCTGGCCCGCTAGCTCAATTGGCAGAGCAACGGACTCTTAATCCGTAGGTTCTCGGTTCGACCCCGAGGCGGGTCACCACCCCCGGCCCGGTAATTACGGGCTTCCAGCAGGGGGAAGTGTCGGAACTGGTAGACGAGCATGACTTAGGATCATGTGCTGAAAGGCGTGGGAGTTCGAGTCTCCCCTTCCCCACCAAA
>CAJWBT010000097.1 GCA_913020235.1 uncultured Chloroflexota bacterium | reverse complement strand
CCATTTGTTGCAATGCCCTTCCAGCATCCAGTTGCGGCCTGGGCGCATTGTCCATGACGACAACAATGACCAAGGGAGCCCGGCCGATGAACGGCCCATGGGTGGCGATCTTGCCCAGGGTCGCAAGGGTATCCCGGTCTTGAACGACAATGAAGTTCCACTTCTGGGTGTTGCTGGAGCTGGGCGCCCACCGTCCGGCTTGAAGAATCTTGTGGAGCACCTCTTGAGGAATCGAGTCGGGTTTGTAGTCCCGCACTGTTCGGCGTGAGCGGATGCATTGGTATACGTCCATTGTCTCTTCCCCCAGGTAGTATGTTCGCCATGGTACCAGGTGCGGCAAAGGACCCCCTAAGGGTCATCGAAACCTTCGGCCAATCGCTACGGGTCGCATTCTGAGCTGAACGCGGAAAGTTCTAGCAGCTCAGCGCGCTTGTGGCCCGGGCCCAACTCCATGATGGCTACTTGGCCTAGGCGTCGTAGTTGTTTCGGAAGACTGGGGCTTCCGGGGTTCACCATCAGAATTCCTTGATATTCCTCGATTATGGCGTAGTGTGTATGGCCGAAAATAACGATATCGACAGCAGCACCAAATACGGTCTCGAGAGCCGCAGACAAATCGGCGTCAGGGGGGAAATATTTGGATAATGGAGTGTGTTCCGTGACTTCTTGAGCCATTCCAGGAACCTGTAAGTCATGGATTAAGCCTATCGCGTGTCCTTCGAGATGGAGGACTCTCCTTTTGTCAACCACGCGAGAGTCATCCTTGAATTGACCGTCGGCCCCTAATTCAACGGCGTACACCGGTGCTATTGTTTCTAACCAGTCCAGGCAGGAAGGGATGTAGACATCTCCGGCATGGAGAATCACGTCGACCCCTCGAAATGCGACCGCTACCTCTGGTGGCGGTAACGGCCCGACACTAGGGTTATGGGTATCCGAAATAATGCCCACTCTCACGGTTCTTACTCCCTTCATTCAATCGGGCAAGATGAGTTGGAATTGAGGTGCCCACGTTCCTCAAGCCTCGCACCTCCGGGTGTCACCTGCCGGGCAAATGGGCTGAACAGGTGGGTCTCCAGCCTGCCCGCCTGTCACTTGGCGCGGCGGAGGGCTTTTTCCTCCAGCGCCCGGCTCTGGGCCGCCCAGATGTTGGGCTCTCCCGGTTGCCGCAGCCGCCAGCGGAAGCGGCAGCGGTCCGACCCTGCCGGGATCAAGGAATCCAGCTCCGTGGTGAATTTGGCCATGCCAAATTTGTCCATGGCCGCCCGAAAAGCGCCGTCGCCGAAATAGCGGTGGATACGGCAGTCGAAACGGCTGAACGTCTTCCCCACCGGGCACCACAGGATATCGCACCAGAAGCTCTGCCCGTCCTCGTTGACCCCCGCCTCCTCGGGCGAGGCATACCATACCCCATTTATCAGCGTCATCAGCATAGAGGCGAGCTCGGAATCGCTCATGCCCTCCGGACGCTCCGCCCCCTCAAAGCACTGGGAGGCCACCTCGTACCCCGCTTGCTTCAGGGTAGCGACACACACTTTCTGTCCCTGTTCCCCGAACTCGCTCTCCACCGCCCTGAGCAGCGACAGCAGCGCCTGCACCATGATCTGCCCGAACACGAACAACGTGGCCGGGTCGTAGTCCTTCTGGGAGAGGACCTCCCGGCGCAGGTGCTCCACCTCATCCGCCCAGGGCCACTTGAAAGGGAGCCTGGCCAGCCTGTCTTTAGTCGTTTCTACCATTACTGCCTCCTTCCTGGTCGGAGCCCCTCAGCTCCGCCCCCTGTGGTTCACGGTATTACCACCCTAATGCGGTCGGCGTCAAATTTCGCCGGTTTGTGAACAGGCACGGCTTGCGCCGCCTCAGGCTTGCAGCGGGATCAAGGCCCGCCATGAGAGCGCAACGTTTCGCCAACGTCGACCCTCCTTTCCGCAGGCGCTCCCGGTCTTGCCGCAAGCGTCCGCCGATTGCCACATCCACAAACTCAATGTCTTCAGCCCTGCCACCGAAACGCCGGATGGAGAGGCGGAGCAAGGACAGCGGGTCGCCAACGGATGACTACATTGTCGCCGAGCCGAATCCAGCTGGCAATATCCACGACACCTTGGCTTCCCGGGGACCGGGGAGCGTCGCCTGTCATCCACTGTTCGAGGTCGGCGGCCTGCTTGGAGTCGTCGCCCGTAGCGCACGCCGGCACCCTTCCCATCGAATGCCAATTTACGCAGCCACCGATATTTTTGTGGGTTCGATTGGGAGGCCGTATTGCCTCAATAGAAACTGTTACCGAAGATGCTACGTTGCCTCGCTTGAGAGACTGGCAGACGCGTTATGTTTCCCCATGACTTCCAAGCGGCTCCTGAGTAGAAGGCAAGAACAAGAGACCGATCAGGCTACAAGCGCGCAGGAATTTGCTTCTTCCCGGCCCGGTTTCAATGCACTAAATGCTCGTGGGGATCTTCTTTTCTTGGTGGGATATTGCATCATCCCTATTCGCGGACAGTGTCAGCCTGGCAGCGGCCGCCGGGAAAGGCTAGACCAGCTGTGCGCGGGTGGATTCAGGCGCCGCTGCGCGCCATGAGTCTGGAGAAGTCTTGGTCATCAAGCCGGCTCGGCTGCCCTCCCTATTGATAGCCACCTCGGACCAGAACCCGGAGGCAATTGAGGCCCATCGGGGCGAGTGTAAGAGTCCGGCGGGCGGTTGACCCGGAAAATGTGGCATCGGTCACAGACACCCACGACTCCTCCGCAATAGTATAGTGATAGAGAAGGCAGAGCCGCGCAGGGAGGGTCCCGCGTTATGGACCGGTTGGCGGGAATCTACAGCAATGCCGAGTCGATCTGCACAGGTCTTGGGCCTGGGAAACAATCTGACAGGATACGGGGATGACATCAGTGACAAGCATCCGCATACTTCTGGGAGTCGGGCTGGCCGTAGGAATGCTTTTTCTGGCCGGCTGCGGGCAAGAAAGTAGCCCCCCTAGCACACGTGCCTCCGCGGCGGTCCGTGAGGCACCTACAGCTACATCGGCGGGGCCCACGGTGGCTCCCACCGTTCCTGCACCTGCCATCACGCCGGCGGAGACCCAAGAGCCTACGCTCGCGCCTGTGGCCACACCGGTCCCGCCGGAGACACCGACGCAGGCGCCCACGGCGACACCGAGGCCGACCGCAACTCCCGTTCCGGAGCCGGTGCCCGCGCTGGCATCCGGCATGGTTGGATTGTTCCTGGCGGTCTATGGTGATTCCAGCTCCAACTTGCTGAGGACCGTCTTGACCGACTCGACCAGCGGTGAGATGACCGGCAGCAAGTACATCACCGTCAAGAAGGACGCCAAAGCGGTGGTCCTATACGTTCCAGAAACAGGTGAGGCGACGTTGATCGACTCTTACACCTCGCCCAGCTATGCTCCCCACACCAAGAGGCCGCAAACGATTGACGACCGCCTCTATGTGGGCACGAAATACAGCACCTCCCTAAACTACGCGGAGTATGACCCTCAAACACTGCGGCCGTTGAGTAACGCTAGGGCGAAAGAAGAGGTCCTCGCGAGCGAAAACCGGCTCCGGCTGAAGGGCGCCCGCCCGGAAGACCCGGTGACGACGATCACCCGGATGGACCCGTCAAATCCGGATGCCTCTGACATCGTGGCATCCTTCGAGGTGAGCGACATCGACGGCTACGTGCCTTCGAGTTGGTGGCAAATGGCCGAGGATAGCAACGTGGTCTACTGGGCGGCGATGTCCTACCAAGGCCAGAGTCTGGTGGGAGAGGTCTGGTCGTTCCGGCTGGACGACCCGGCATCGGACCCGGTGATGCATCGATTCACGGTGCCCGATGCGCCCCAGGAGATGTCGATGCTCCTCAAGTTCGACGTGGACGATGGTCATGCCGTGATCCAGCCACGATTCAGGGGCTCGACCGATTCCCGCCTCATTCTTTACGACCTGAACACCGGCTCGGTGGACCTGGTCGAGACGGGGCTGAGAATCTTCGATGTGCAGATCTTACATCTGGGCGAGTAAAGGGCCGCAGAAGCACGGGTTGGCCTTGCCCCGCCCTTGTCGCACCGGTAATGCGAGTCATGCGGATCATGCGGCTCCGGTCATAGCTATCAAGGTTCTCGTCGTCTGCCACGGAAGCGGACCACCAACGTGTATTGTTAGCAGTGAACACACGATTCTACTCCGGTCGCGACCATACCTCAGATTTCAAAGCTCGTAACCGGCGCCGCAAGGCTGAACCGGAATTCTCCTAGTACTCAGTCAACCTAAATCTGCAATTGTCATTTTGAGCGAAGCGAAGAATCTCAGCGTAACGATAAGATTCCTCGTCGCTCTGCTCCTCGGAATGACATCCTTTCAAAACCAAGTTGATTGAGTACTAGTGTTCCCGCTTTCCCCTTGGCCTGCTATTACCCTCTGGCACGCTCCAACATCCCTCGGCTTAAGCCGCCGACGTTGCCCGTTGGACTTTCCCAGGTCCAGGCAGATCAGACGGGCACCTTCGCCGGTGAGTTTGCGGTATAGTGTGAATGATGTACCCCCAGACACATGGCACCGCCCCGCCTGTCCTCCGAGGCTACCTGCACCTGGTAGCCGCAATCGTGGCTCCGGGTGCGCTGCTATTCCTCTTGTCCACTGCCGACTCGCCACGTGGGGTGGTCGGCGGAGCGGTTTTCGGCGCCAGTCTCATCGCGCTTTACTGGACAAGTGCGATGTATCACCTATTCCCGTTAGGCCATCGCCTTCAAGATATGGTGAGGCGGCTGGATCACGCTGTGATTTTCGTTTTCATTGCCGGGGCATACACACCGTTCGCTCTCACCCTCATGAGAGATGAATGGGGCATTCCTGTTCTATCGGTGGTAGGCGGACTGGCATGCGTTGGCGTGGTCACCTCATTAGCCGCGCCGGCGTCGCCACGTTGGATTCGAGTGGGCTTATACCTCGCCGTAGGCTGGGTTGGCATCGTGGCCGTATCCGAGCTGCTGTCTACCCTTCCTTGGCAGGCGTTCGCCATGCTCGTTTCAAGCGGCATACTCTTTTCCCTGGCTGGTGCGACGTATGGCGCGCGGCGGCCGGACCCATTCCCGCGAGTCTTCGGATACCATGAAATGTTCCACGCCCTGCAAATCACGGCCACCATCGTGATCTACCTGGTAGTGTTGTTTTATGCCCTGCATTAGTCGCGGCCCTGTGGCCTTGCCCCGTTCCTAAAAAGACAGGCCGGAGATCGGCCGCGATTCCCTGTTCTGGCCCAACTCTTTCTCCTTCGACGGAAGCTACCTGCGAGTGGGGGAGGAAAAGTTCTCCGATAAGGTGCTTCGCTTCAGTCCATTGCCCTGAATAAGAATGGGACCCATTGCCAGCGGGTAGCCGCCGGTCTAGGATCTTCTGACGGACCCCACTTTTCATTGAAAGGAGCAACATGGACGCATCGAGGACCGCGGACGTTACCATCTGGTACGACTACACTTGACCCTACTGCTACGTCGGCCTGGCCAGGCTTGACAGAGTCTCCCGGCAGCACCCCATCAAAGTGGACCGCGGACCCTTCTTGCTCCGGCCCGACCGCCCACTTGAGGGCGAACCCCGCCGCTTGTTTGAAGGTGAGACGGAGACCGAGCTGAGTCCCGCGATGCAACAGCGCGCCCGCGCGGCCGGGCTGGTCATGCGCCATCCCCAGTGGTCCCCCAACACCATGCTGGCCCACGAGGCCACTGTTTACGCCAAGGAGAAAGGCCTCGATGACAAATTTCATCACCTGGCCGCAGGGGCCTATTGGGAGACCGCGGCAGATCTAAGCGATGCGGAAACGTTGAAGAGCCTCGCCGAGAAGAGCGGCCTTGATTGGGCCGAATTGGCGCCCCTTCTGGCGTCCCGCCATTACCGCGACACGGTTCTCCAACAGTATGAAGCCGCCAAATCCCTTGGGGTCGCGGGAACGCCAACCTATCTCATCGCAGGAGAGCTTCTGAAAGGCGACGTGAGCCTGGAAGACCTGCAGGCGGCGGTAGAAAAGGCCGGCAGGGTGTAGACGGAGGTCTAGCCTGGGCTCGACGCCTGCTTACGCTTCCACAACGCCCATCTGCCATGCGGGGCAATGACCCACCGAAAGCCAGCCGCGGTGTTCCGCGGTGGCTGGGAGAGATCACCTCAACAAGCAACGGAGAGGGGGGCTGGTCACCGGACAAAGCGATGGTATACTACGCAGGTGCGACGGGACCCTCGCTTTATAGCGTCCCAATCCTTACTGGTCGAGGGGTCCACTTCGAACCGTCGCGTGGCACTCGGAGAGATACGGCATGTCGTTTCTGCAGTTCCTAATAGATGATATGTGCGCGAACCTTTCGGTCGAGGTGATGTCCAGATTGGTCAAAGAGCGGCTGACCCAAGGACCGTGTACGATTGATGACCTGGCCCGGAAGGTCGCGGACAAGGACTTGACGCTGGACATCAAGAGCGCGCACATTCTCGCCCAGGCCGGCGTTGACTCCCTCAAGGAGAGTGGTGACATCACCGTTCAGGACCCTTACATTTCCCTCGCCCAGCCGGTAGCAACGGCATGAACCATCCACGGGCCGGCCCTGGCGCAACCGCGGCCGAGTGATGAAACACCCTCGGGCCTGTTCCATGAGCGATTGCTCGCGAGTCACCCGTAAGAGCCCTCAAACTCCATCTTCAATAAACGGAGGAGATCATGTGGAACCAGTGGAACACCGGCGCCTATACCGGGATGATTGCCGAACTTACCACGATCAAGGGGCACAATAACGACACGCTCAATGCTTACGTGTCCCGTCCTTTAGGACCGGGGCCCTTCCCCGGGATCGTAATGGTGCATCACCTCCCGGGTTGGGACGAGTTGTACCGGGAGTTCTCCCGGCGGTTCACCGAGCATGGGTACCTGGTGATCTGCCCCAACCTCTACCAGAGGTTCGGCGACGGAACGCCCGAAGAGATGGCGGCGACGGCCCGCGCCGCTGGCGGTGCATCCGACGACGTTGTACTAGGAGACTGCAACGCGGCGGCGGACTATCTGCGGTCCCTGCCCATCAGTAACGGCCGCGTTGGGATCATCGGGACCTGCTCCGGTGGTCGACATGCCTTCATGGTAACCTGCCGGACGAAGAGTTTCGACGCCCTGGTGGAATGCTGGGGGGGCAACGTGGTGATGGCGCCGGATAAGCTTACGGAGCAACAGCCGGTTTCACCCATAGACTACACCGCGGGCCTTTCGTGCCCGATGCTGGGCCTTTTCGGCAACGATGACCAGAGCCCGTCACCGGACCTCGTGAACCAGCATGAGGCGGAGCTGAAGAAGCAAGGCAAACACTACGAGTTCCACCGGTACGACGGCGCCCCGCACGGCTTCTGGTACTACGACCGGGCCAACTACCGGCCTGAACAGGCAATGGACTCCTGGAAGAAGACATTTGAGTTCTTCGGCAAGCACCTCCAGGCTTAAGGGCTCGCCAACACCGGGACAGCCGTTTTGGTATGCCCGGCCTGACATCCGTCGTAGCTGGCGCGTAAGGGACTCCCATACGGGAGTCCCTTATCAAATCAACGCTTACAGGACAGCGTTGGACAATCCATCGCCACGGGCGCTGCTACCGTCCGGCGTTGGCGAAAGTTAGGGCATCCGGTCACGCGATAAGATGCTGCTCCCGTAGCTCTGCCAGTTCTTCCTCGCCCAAGTCCAGCAGCTCCCTCAACACTTCATCGGTGTGCTGGCCCAGCCCCGGCGCGATCCGCGTCTCAGCGTGTGAGTCCGACAGCTTTATCGCGCAACCGGGCATCATGAAAGGTCCACGCACCGGGTGTTCCAGGGTCACGATCATCTCTCGCGCCGCCAGTTGGGGGTCGCGGTAGATGTCCTCGGCGTTCAGGGTCGGACCGCAGGGCACTCCCGCCTTTCCGAGG
>CAJWBT010000096.1 GCA_913020235.1 uncultured Chloroflexota bacterium | reverse complement strand
GGACGGTCACCGACTGGAACTTCATCTGGAGCAACAACTTCGGCGACCCCTACCGGGTTGACAAGCGGAGCCCGGGGGTCGGTGAGTGGCAGATCCACATGAACCCCGATGCGGCCAAGGACCTGAGTATCAACGACGGCGACTACGTGTACGTGGACGCCAACCCCGCCGATAGGCCCTATGTTGGTTGGCAGCAGGACGAAAACTTCTACAAGGTCGCCCGGCTGAAGATTCGGGTCAAATACAACCCAGCCTATCCCTACAATTTCACCATGATGAAGCACGCGTCCTTCATCGCCACCGAGAGGAGCGTGCTCGCCCACGAGAGCCGCGCGGATGGACGCGCCCTGTCGGCCGACACCGGGTATCAGTCCAGTTTCCGTTACGGCTCCCAGCAGAGCATCACCCGTAGCTGGCTCATGCCCATGCACCAGACGGACAACCTCTTTCACAAGGCCAAGGCGCTCATGTCCTTCATTTTCGGGTTTGAAGGGGACAACCACGGCATCAACACGGTGCCCAAAGAAACTCTGATCAAGATAGAGAAGGCCGAAGCTGGAGGAATGGATGGCAAAGGCGTCTGGGCGCCGGCGCTTACAGGCTACTCACCTGCCGATGAGAGCAGCTTCATGACCAGGTACATAAAGGGCGAAATCACCAAGGTGAGGAGTTGAAAATGAAAGCCTTCGAACTCCAAGACCCGATGGAGCTGGTGGGGATAGCCCTACCCCAAGAGGACGTGGACTACATGGCCGAGTGCCTGGTGGAGGAGTATCTATTCCTGGGGTGGAACGACGGACAATTGATGTCCCTATTCACCAGTCCGTTCTTCCAGGCAACTCATCGCATTTACCACGACAAGGGCGAGGCCCACGTGCGGTCGCTAGTTCAGCGTGTCCGCGATAGATGGAGTTCCGGCTGGATCCAAAGAGGAGAGTCCGATGCCTGACGTGTACAACTGGCAGCTTGGCCGGCAGATGCACTACCCCTATCAGGAGAAGCATCCCCGCCAGCAGTTCGCCTTCGTGTTCAACACCAACCGCTGCATTGCTTGACAGACCTGCACGATGGCCTGTAAGGCCACCTGGACCTTCTCCAAGGGGCAGGAGTACATGTGGTGGAACAACGTGGAGACCAAGCCCTACGGAGGCTACCCCCAGTTCTGGGATGCCAGGCTCCTGGAAATGCTCGACCAAGCGCACCAGGAGGCGGGCCGCGAGGCCATCTGGGACCCTTCGCAGCGGGATGGCGGTCAACGGCCCTATGGCGCCTACGAAGGTATGACCATCTTCGAGGCTGCAAGACACTCGGAGCAGCGGGAGGAGGTGGCGCTGGGCTACGAACCCTCCGATGAGCAGTGGCGGTCCCCCAATATCTATGAGGATACCGCCACCGGCTCTCGGGACCAGCGTGACCTGCTAAACCTGATGCCGACGGCCCTTCCCGAGCACGAGACGTGGTTCTTCTACCTCCAGCGCCTCTGCAACCACTGCACCTACCCGGCCTGCCTGGCCGCTTGCCCTCGCCAGGCTATCTACAAGCGGCCCGAGGACGGTATCGTGCTGATCGACCAGGAGAGGTGCAGGGGCTACCGAAAGTGCGTCATGCAGTGCCCCTACAAGAAACCCATGTTCCGGGATACCACGAGAGTCACCGAGAAGTGCATCGCCTGTTACCCCCGCATCGAGGGGAAGGACCCTCTCTCCGACGGGGAGCCCATGGAGACCCGTTGCATGGCGGCTTGTGTGGGGAAAATACGCCTCCAGGGGCTGGTCCAGGTCAACGAGGACGGGAGCTGGGTTGAGGACCGGAACAACCCTTTGTACTACCTCATCAAGGTGGAGAAGGTCGCCCTGCCCCTCTACCCTCAGTTCGGCACCGAGCCCAACGGGTACTACATACCACCCCGTTGGGCGCCCAGATCCTACCTCCGGCAGATGTTCGGCCCCGGCGTGGATGAGGCCATCGAGAAGTACACCGCTCCTTCCAGGGAGCTGCTGGCCGTGTTGCAACTCTTCCGGGCTTCTCAGAAGATCGCGTTCCGGTACGAGATCATCGAGGGCGAGAAGGTCTTTGAAAGCACCATCAACGGCAAGAAGTGGGCGATGTACAACGACACGGTGGTGGGCTACAGCAAGAATGGCAAAGAAATAGCTCGGGTGTCGGTAGAGGAGCCAATATACATCCGCCCCAGCAAACACTACAACGCGATCTAGGGGGTTTTGGCCATGTGTGAAACCTGTGGCTGCAAACCGTTGGCCCGGAGCAAGGCATACGATTTCATCTCTGCCGCATTCTCCTACCCGGACCCGGCGCTGGTAGAGCTGCTGCAGAGCCGCCTGACGGGTACGGAGAACCACTTGTTGCTTTTGGCGGACCGGCCCAGCCTCGAGGCGCTGGGGGCCTTGAAACCTGTTCTCATCTCTTGCTCTCCCGGCGAGGTGGAATCCGAATTCGTCACGACCTTTGGGCACACCATTTCCAAGGAGTGTCCTCCTTACGAGGCCGAGTACGGGCAGTCCCACATCTTCCAGAAGTCTCAGAACCTGGCCGACATCGCAGGTTTTTACCGGGCTTTCGGCCAGCAGCTGGCGCCGGATCTCAACGACCGCCTGGACCATATCGGCGTAGAGCTGGAGTTCATGCACGTCCTGTGCCTCAAGGAAGCCTACGCTCTTGCCAAAGGGCACCCAGAAGAGCAGTTGGCCCTATGCAGAGAAGCCCAGGCCAAGTTCCTGGGCGAGCACCTGGGGGTGTGGGCGCTCGGGTTCGCCGAGAGGCTGGAGAAGAAGGCTGGGGGTACCCTGTACGGGTTCATCGGCCGGCTGCTGATGGCGTTTTTGACCTTCGAGATGCATGCGTTGGGGCTTGATCCCGGCGAGGTGGGCAACCCGGCCTTCGCGACGTTGCCCGAAGACCGGGCGCTGGATTGCGATGCCTGCCCACTCGTTGCCTCCACAGCGGAAAGGGAGTAGAGGTCCATGAACGCCGGAAAATCTCTGATCAGCCGAAGATCCATGTTGCTCGCGTCTTCCGCCGCCGCCGTTGGCTGGCTCTTCTGGCCTTTCACCAGGACTGCGTCGGCCCAGAAAGCATCCCTCATCGCCAAGCAGGTAGAGCGTGCCCCGGATGATCCTGAAGACAGCCTGTGGCAAAAGGCGGATTCCCTGGAAGTGCCTTTGGCGGCCCAGGCGGTGGTAAAGCCGCGCACCTATCAGACCGGGGTGGAAACCCTCAGGGCCCGCGCGCTCTACGACGACGAGAGGCTTGCTTTCCTGCTGGAATGGGACGATGCCGGACGCGACGTTAGCATTGGCGGTGTGGGCTCATTCCGGGATGCCGTTGCCGTCCAGTTCCCGTCCGACTCGACCAAGAGCATTCCGTATTTCGGAATGGGAGAGTTGAACAACCCGGTCACCGTCTACCACTGGAAAGCCGACTGGCAGTTCGCCCGGGACTACGACACGAACGACAAGTTCCCCAACATGGCCGTGGACTGGTACCCCTTCACGGGGCGGGACCCTGGCGAAATTGCCGAGGCGTCCGATTACGGGGAAGAAGAGGCCAATCGGGTATTTCATACTTCCTGGTGGGCGGGCAGCACCCTGGCCAACCCCGACTTGCAGGCCAAAACGCCCGTGGAGAAGCTGACGGCCGAAGGGTTCGGGACCATCAGCTCAGTGAATGTGGAGAAGCAAGACGGCTCGGGCGGGGGAGTCCGGACAGAAGGCGGCTGGAAGACGGTGATCTCCATTCCCCGAGCCCAGGAGCGATTCTCGTTCCAGCGCGGCGACACGATGCCGCTGGCATTTGCGGCTTGGGATGGAGGCAGTCAGGAGCGGGGGGGCGAGAAAGCCATTTCCACCTGGTACTTCTTGAGCCTGGAACGCGCCGTTGGGCCTTTCGCTTACATTAACCCCCTCCTGGTGGTCGCTGGAGTCGCTATCGTCCAGGTCCTGGCCCTGAGGCTGCTACGGAGAAAGGCGAAGCAAGACGGCCAGACGAACCGCTAGACGATGGGAAAAAGAATGGTCATGGCTTGCTACAGGCGGGGCCGAGGAGCATCTTACCGGATACTGGTGGTAGACGACCACCCGCGGGCCCGGGATATGCTCAGCACGCTGATCCTCCTCTACGATGTCAAGCTCGACATCCAGTCGATTTATGAGGCGGCCAGCGGGGAAGACGCGACCCAACTTGCGCGTGACTACCAACCCCACGTCGTCTTCATGGACATCAAGATGCCGGGCATCGACGGCTTTGAAGCAGCCAGGATAATCAAGGAAGAATGCCCGTCTGCCGCGATCCTGATGGTGACGGCAGTGGAGGAGCCGGGGCAGCGGCAAGTGGCCGCCGATCTGGGCGCCGCCGCCTTCATTACCAAGGACCGGGTGGCAATCGATTTGGTACCTCTGCTCTCTGAGGCACTCTCCCAATCCTCGGCGGGAGACTGAGGAGAGATGTATCGGCGGATTCTGGTCCCCCTGGACAACTCGCCCTTCAGCGAGGGCTGCTCCACGGCGGCCGTGTCACTGGCCCAAGCTTTCGGCGGAGAGTTGGTGGGGAGCCACGTTTATGCCGCTCGGATGCACGAGCGGCGGTTCCGTCAGATGGAAACCACCCTCCCCGAGGAGTACCTGGTGGACCAGGAGCTGGAGCGCCAGCGGGCCATCCACGACTCCCTGATCGCCCTGGGCCTCCAACTCATCTCCGAGAGCTACCTGGATGCCCTGGAGGAACGTTGCCGTGAGGCGGAGGTCCCCTTCAGCAGGAAGACTTTCGAGGGGAAGAATTGGGAGCGCCTGGTAGAAGACATCAACAGCTCGGACTACGACCTGGTGGTCATGGGGGCTCGGGGACACGGGACCAGCCGGTCAGACACCTTGGGGAGCGTGGCCCAGAGGGTGCTCCGGGGGACTCGCACCGACACGCTGGTGATCAAAGAGCCGGAGGTTTTCGCCGATGGGGTCGGCCGGCCCATTGTCGTGGCCATGGACGGAAGCCAGGAGGCCTTCGGCGCTCTTCAGGCGGCCCTGGTTCTGGGGCAGGCCTACGGCCACCCGGTGGAAACTGTGGCGGCCTTCGACCCCTATTTTCATTACGCCGTCTTCCACAGCATGGTGGAGGTGCTCTCCGAGGAGGCGGCGCGTCTGTTCCGTTTCAAGGAGCAAGAGAAGCTCCACGAAGAGATCATCGATACCGGGCTGGCCCGGTTGTACCAGACCTACCTGGAGGTCGCCCAGGGCGTGGCCGAGGCCCAAGGTGTGAGTATGAAAACCACACTGCTGACGGGCCGGGCCGCCGACGAAATACAAACTTACGCCGAGAAGGTCAGGCCCTGGCTGCTGCTGCTGGGACGCATCGGCGCCCACAGCCGCCCGGATGTAGACATCGGAAGCGTGACCGAACATCTCCTGCGCTTCGCTCCCTGCAATCTCCTGGTGGCCAGCCGGCGCTTCAGCCCGCCGCTGGAGCTGTGGAGCTCGTCCACGCTACGCTGGACCGACGAGGCGGAGGCTGCCCTGGGCCGCACCCCCGAAGCGTATCGGGGCGCGTTGCGGATGCTGGTTCAGCGGCTGGCCCGGGAGCAAGGGCACACCGTGGTGTCCGCGTCTCTCGTCGGGGAAGCCATGGAGGCCATGCGGCCAGACAAGAGGGAGAGATCACCCATGGAGGAGGCGGCCTTTTCCGTGGCGGTCGAGTCGCTCCGCAAAGAGGCCGGGGCGGTCTACCTGTGCCGCCAGTGCGGCCACGCCGCCCGGAAGAGCCGGCCGGCAGCTTGTCCCGTGTGCCGGGAGGAGGGAGAGACTTTCCTCGTGGTGGAGCCAGACTCCCTGGAGGCCGCAGCGCAGGAACAAGGTGGCAGCCAGGCCGAAGCGACCTTTGATGGAGGTTCCCTGCGCTGGGCGCGGGCGGCCCTGGAGCAGCTCCGCCGTATTCCGGACGAGTCCCGGCGAAGCCGCGCCCGGCTTCGCATAGAGAAAGCAGCCCGCTTGGAGGGTGCGCCCGTCATAACCCTGGAGTTCGCACTGCGCCACCTGCCAGAGGTCAATGATCACTGGAATTGAAATAGTAGCCCAGTCCGGCCCGAACTCTACTGCCGGCCATCGCGGAAAGGGGCGCGCCGAGGGCTGTCCTCGAACCGATGATGGAACAGTGGTGGGCGACGCTATGGTAGGCATCCCCCTGATTGTGGGGATGAATCATCTCTCGGCGCCTGTCGAGCTGCGGGAGCGCTTGGCCCTTGGAGAGGACCAGGTCTCCGGCGTCCTGGGCTCCCTGCGAGGAAGCTTCCAGGCCGCCATCCTCTCCACCTGCAACCGGACAGAGATCTACGCGTTCTCTTCCGGAAAGGTTGGCCTTCAAGACCTCCGGCGATTCTTCGGCTCCTGGGGCGACGCATCCCCCGAGGAGCTTTCCCCCTACATCTACGCCCACGCCGGGTCAGAGGCGGTGCGGCATCTCTTCCGAGTGGCGGCCGGACTCGACTCCATGGTGGTCGGCGAGGCTCAGATTTTGGGCCAGGTCGCGGAAGCCTCGAGGAAAGCGGAGACGGCGGCGAGCGGGGGGAAGGAGCTGGACCGGCTGTTCACCCACGCAATTCGGGCCGGACGCCGGGTCCGGGAGGAGACGGCGATCGGCCGGAACGGGGCCTCGATACCGGGCATGGCAGTCGGGTTGGCAAAGCAGGTCCTGGGGTCTCTTAGAGGCCGCCGGGTACTGATAGTGGGGGCGGGCAAGGCCGGGCTGTTGAGCGCCAGGGCTCTCCTCGGGTCGGGTGCGGCCGAGGCCTTCGTGAGCAACCGGACGGACCAACGCTCGCGAGAGCTGGCGGCCGACATCGGGGGCACGGTCATCCCGTTCTCCTCCCTGGGGAAGGTACTTCCTCAGGTTGACGTTGTCGTGAGTGGGACGGGCGCCACCGAGCCGGTTATCAGCTTCAACGACATCGAACGGGCCATGGAGCGCCGCGCAAACGCGCCCCTGCTTCTGGTGGATATCGCGGTGCCCAGAGACATCGAGCCCGCCGTGGCCGGTATCCCGGGAGTGCATCTCTATAACATCGACCGGCTTCACGACGTGGCCAAGAGCAATCTCCACCAGCGACGCTCGGAGGTGGAAAAAGTAGAGGGGATCGTCGAGGAGGCTGTGGGCCATTTCGTGACATGGTGGCGGTCTCTCCCGGTTCTGCCTACCATCAAAGAGATCCAGCGAACCGCGGAAGACGTTCGGGAGAGGGAGCTGGCGCGCGCCCTCCGCGATCTGTCCCATCTGGGGCCCGAGGAACGGCAGACGGTGGAGATGATGAGCCGGGCCATCGTCAAGAAGCTGTTGCACCACCCCTTTCGGTCGTTGAAAGATACGCCGGAGGATGAAGAGTACGTGGCAATGGCCCGCCGGTTGTTCAATCTGCCGGAAAGGAACGGTGGCGAGATTGGGACGGTTTCGAGGGTAAGAAGACCCGAGAGAGGGGAAGTGCCGTCAGCTCCTGGAGTGAGGCTCTAGCGGAATCGTAGACGAGCGGACGCGGGCCAGCCCACGGCCCAACTGAGGGCCACCAGCAACGCCAGTCCGTGTTCACGGGCGAGTTCCACTCTCGAGCCCGTCTCAGAATGCCACAGCAAATCGAATTACGTAAGCTGTCCCTTGATCAGTGCTCCAAGACCTTCCCGCTGGTATCGCGATAGCCATAATTAGTGTGTTTGTTACGACTTACGTCACACCGCCGTACTTCTGAGACAGGCTCTCTTCTCCGTCTCCCCGTCCAGCCGGGCAAACTCACCTGCTTCCCAAGGCTTCACAAAAGGTTCGGCTGTCGAACGGGGTCGGCGGGTATCTGGGGAGGGGGCCAGATCCCCTACCCCTGTTGTTGAACGTGATCCGGCGGACTCCCGCGCGTTCATGGCTGCCTTGGCGCTCGGCGCTCAGGCTGTACAAA
>CAJWBT010000095.1 GCA_913020235.1 uncultured Chloroflexota bacterium | reverse complement strand
GCCCGACCACCGGACAGACCGATGTCGCCAGCACCATGGTCATATCCAACGAGGTAGACAAGCTTGGGATGGACCTCAACGAGGCCGGTTACCTCATCGGCCTGGTGATGGAGTGCTATGAAAAGGGCGTCATCACGGTGGAGGATACCGATGGCCTGGAGATGACCTGGGGCAATGCCGAGGCCACCCGGGCCATGCTGCGAAAGGTCGCCAACCGGGAAGGATTCGGCGACATTCTCGCCGAGGGGATCATGCGCGCCGCCAAGCTCATCGGAGGGGAAGCGCCCAACATGGCCGTGCATACCATGAAAGGGAATACCCCACGGGGCCACGACCACCGTTCGCTATGGCACGAGCTGTTCGACACCTGCGTTTCCAACACCAGCACCATCGAGACCGCCCGGCAGACATCTCGGCAAATGTTCGGGCTCTCGGACAAAGGAAACCCCTTCGACCCCGATGAGGTTGTTACCTTCACCGCCAAGACCAAGGGCTCCATGCAGTTCGAAGACGCTTTGGGGATATGCCGCTTCAACACCCGCACCGATGTCCCCATTCTGTGCGAAGCCCTGGCGGAGGCCACCGGATGGGACTACACCCTGGATGATGCCATGGACATGGGCCGCCGGACCGTCAACCTGCTGCGGGCCTTCAACCTGCGCCACGGACTCGGCCCCGAACTGGACAAGCCATCTCCCAGGTACGGCTCCACCCCCGTGGACGGCGTGGTCGCGGGCGTCGGCATCGGAGAACACTGGGACCAGATGGTTGGTGACTACTACGAGCAGATGGGCTGGGACCGGGAGACCAGCAAGCCCCTGCCCGAAACCCTTCGGAGCCTGGGACTGGAGCACGTGGTCGCCGACCTGTGGCCCTAGGACCGATCCGATGACCGTGAACGGCGGGCACTCACTATGGAGGCCCGCCGTTTTAGATATCGTCGCGTCGACAGCAAGACTCTAACCAGCACACCGATGGTGAACAACATCCCCCTCGTCCCCCTCTCGTAAAGGGGGATACAAGGGGGATTTTGTCGTCGCGAGATTTGGAATGGCGTGGTCAAGTTGAAGCGCATATGGTAAGCCAGCGGCGTGGCTAAGGCGATGTTCGCTGGTGCCAACCGGGCGTTGGCAGGTGTGGGATTCTTGTTCAAGTGAGCGTTGGGGCACACACTCTGCGAATATCCCATCCTGTTCGCGTTTGGCGCGGGCATTATGGCCTTTGACCGCGGCCCCGTGTCCCTTTCGTCGGCCATCATGTCCTCCCGCCCGATCCTCATCGTGGCTTACGCGGTGCTGGTGGGACAGTTCTTCCCCCGGCTGGTGATAGAGCCTGTTGGCTGGACCGGTTTTCGTACCAAGGCGCTGGCCGCCGGTCTGGTGACCCTGGGAGTGGTATGATAGTTTTCTGATCGCCGCCATGCGCCGCGAAGGCCGGCGTACGTTGGCCCGAGGCTCCCGGTTGACACGGGAGAGTGGCGGGGATAGACTCGAATCACGGGGGTTGGCGACGGCCTCACGTTGGAGACCCCGGTTCACGATGATCCCCTCCAGAATAAGATGAAAGACCGGTTGGGTTGGTCCGCTTTGTGTGGGCCGACCCAATCTATTCTTCGGGTCAGTCCGTTGTGGACGGGCGCCCTCAGAACGACATTTTAGAACCAACGCCGGGCCGGGATAATGATACGAGAATACGATGTGGCAGTGGTGGGTGGCGGGGTGGTTGGATGCGCTATCGCACGGGAGTTGGCTCGCCACCGCCTCAAGGTGGCACTTCTGGAGCGGGAGAGCGACGTAGCCCGTGGGACCAGCGGCAAGAACAGCGGCGTGGTGCACACCGGCTTCAACGTGCCTACCGGCTCGCTCAAGACGCGGCTGAACGTCGCCGGCGCCAGCGTTTTCGAGGAATTTTGCGCGGAATTGGGTGTCCCTTTTCACCGGGTGGGAAAGCTGGTCGTCGCCCTCACGGAGCAAGAGGCCCCCGACCTGGAGAAGTTGAAGGCCATCGGGGATGCCAACGGTGTTCCATCCCTGGAGATCGTTGATGGCGAAACGGTCCGGCACATGGAGCCCAACATTCAGGGCTTTGCCGCGCTCCACGTCCCCACCGCGGCTATAACCTGCCCCTTCAGCCTCACCATAGCCCTGGCCGAATCCGCCAAAGCCATGGGGGCCGAGATACTGCTCCAGTCCGAGGTGAAGAGAATCTCCGGCCAGGCCGGCGCATTTCGCATCACCACGGGGCGGGGCACGGTATACAGCAAGCTGGTGGTGAACTCCGCCGGGCTCTACTCCGACCACGTAGCCAGGCTGGCCGGGGTGCGCCGTTACAAGGTGTACCCCTGCCGGGGTGAGTACCTCATCATCGACAAAGCCAGAAGCGATCTCATCCAGCGCATGGTCTACCCGGTGCCGCCCAAAGGCGGGCCCGGTCTCGGTGTGCACCTGACCCCGACCGTCGACGGGAACATCCTGATCGGCCCCAGTGCGGCCTACGTGCGGCACAAGGGCGACGACGCCACCACCGGGGCCATGTCCCGTGCCCTCCTCCGGGAGGCACAGGAGCTGCTCCCGGCCCTGAATCCTCGCGATGTTGTCACCGCCTATTCAGGCATCAGGGCCAAGACCGTCAGCTCGGCGGAGGGTGGATTCGGGGACTTCATCATTGAAGAGGCGCCGGAGTTGCCGGGGATGATGCACCTGGTGGGTATCGAGTCCCCCGGCCTCACCTCGGCGCCCGCGATAGCCGCCGAGTTGGTCCAATGGGTGGGCAGCTATCTTCCCCTGGGAAGCAACGGCAGCCCGCCGCCGCCGCCCAGGCCGGCGGTCCCGTTCCGTGATCTGCCATATGAGCAACAGGCCGAGTTGGTGGCGGAGGACCCGAACTACGGCCACATTGTGTGCCGGTGCGAGATTGTGACGCGGAAGGAAGTGCTCGATGCCATCCACAATCCCCTTGGCGTGAACACCCTCAGCGGAATCAAGTACCGCTCCAGAGCAACCATGGGGCGCTGTCAGGGTGGCTTCTGCGGCCCGCGGATTGTTGAGATGCTGGAACAGGAACTTGGCCTGACACCGGAGGAGGTCTCCCTCAAAGGGCCCGGCTCGTGGCTCTTCCCAGGGACCACAAAATGGCTCAGAAGCCCCCAGACCGCTTCCCAGCGGAACGACGAAGGATGAGCAGGAAAGAAGGGGTAGCTCAGATCGACACGCTCGGGGCAGCAACGTGCGCACTGAAGACGTAGACGTTGTAGTAATTGGTGGTGGCCCCGCCGGGATGGCCGCCGCCGTCGCGGCCCGGCAGGCCGGAGCTGAAGACGTTCTGCTGGTGGAGCGAGGGGAGCGGCTGGGCGGAATCCTGAACCAGTGCATCCACGATGGCTTCGGCACCAAGGTATTCGGAGAGGCGCTGACGGGGCCCGAGTACGCTCAGATTTATATCGACAAACTTCGCGAGGCCAAGGCTTCCCAATGCCTCGACACCATGGTGCTGGACCTGTCGGCGGACCGGGAGCTGACGTTGTGTTCCACCGAGGGAATGCGGCGGATACGCGCCAAGGCGGTGGTCCTCACCATGGGGTGCCGGGAGCGTCCCCGTGGCGCCATAAACATTCCAGGTTCTCGCCCCGCCGGAGTCTACACCGCCGGTGTCGTCCAGGCCTATATGAACCTCCAGAACATCTCGGTAGGGCGGCGGGTCGTGATCCTGGGTTCCGGCGATGTCGGCCTGATCATGGCGCGGCGTCTCACCCTGGAGGGCGCCGAGGTCCCGTGCGTGGCCGAAATACTGCCCCATCCCAGCGGGCTGGGTCGAAACGTGGTCCAGTGCCTGGACGACTTCGGTATCCCGCTCTACCTGAGCACCACGGTGGTGGAGATCCACGGGACCCAGCGAATCCACGGGGTGACACTGGCCGAGATCGGGCCCAGGGGAGGTATCGTGCGGGGCACCAAGCGGTACGTCGCCTGCGATACCCTCATGCTCTCCGTGGGGCTGATTCCGGAGAACGAGCTTTCCAAGAAGGCCGGCACGGCCCTCAGCCCGGTCACCGGTGGGCCGATCGTGGACGAGGACTACCACACGTCCATCCCCGGCATCTTCGCCGCGGGGAACGCCCTCCAGGTGCACGACCTGGTGGACTATGTTTCCCTGGAGGCCGAGGTTGCCGGGCAGAAAGCTGCCGGGTTCGCCGGCACGGGGCGGGGCGGGCAGGCGCACATCACGGTCAACCCGGGGCCGGGGATACGGTACGTGGTGCCCCAGCGGATCAGCGGCACCGCGGCGGTCGACTTCTGCATGCGGGTGACGGCTCTGGAGAAGGACCGCCACATCGTCTTCCGCAGAGACGGCCAGGTGGTCCGGAGGCTGAAGCAGTCCGTGCTGGCGCCTTCGTCGATGATCAGGCTCAGGGTCAGGGCCGACCGGTTTCAGGGAATGGACGGCGACTTGACGGTGGAGGTTCGAGAGTGAAGGGCGAGTTCATCTGCATCGTGTGCCCCACAAGCTGCCCGGTAACCGCCGAGTGGAATGAGACGGAGCTGCTGAGCATCGACCATGCCCAGTGCAAGCTTGCCTGGAGCTTCATCCGAGACGAGATATTCGATCCCAGGAGGACGGTGACCACAACGGTCCTGGTGGAAGGGGCCGACCTTCCATTGGTCAGTGTGAAGACCGATGCTCCCGTGCCCAAGCAAGCGGTGATGGAAGTCATGGACCTCCTGGCCGGGGTTGTGGTCCATGCGCCCGTGGTTATCGGCGACGTGATCGTGTCCAACGTAATGGGAACAGGTTCCAATATCGTCGCGACCAGACATGCCCTGAAGAAGGCTTGACCTCGGCCCAACGCGGCGAAAGCTTGGCCTTTTCAGCGGTGGAGCGACGTCCCCGCACGATCGAGACGCCCCGGCCGCGAACACCGGGGCGTTGCCAATTACTTCACCGCGTTTCCCCTCTGCCAGCCCCGGCTGCGCCACGGCATCCCTCGCCCGAGGGGAGAGGGATCGAGGGTGAGGGCCGCCATAATGGCCGGAGACGGCCGGCCAGAGTGTTGCTACCGTAAAGAGCGGTGAGTATAATCGACCGAGGCCGATTGGTGGTGAAGCCCTGGTGGGCTCATCTTCACGGCCTGGAACGCGCTACTTCGTCGCTGCTAAGCTTCGGCGCCAACGATGCCCGGCACCAGCGGCCCTCGCCGGATTCCGGGGCCGGCGGCGCATCTTTTTCATCCAGGGCTTTTTGGAGGGGCGACCCGTGGCTAGAAACCACGTTGAGCCGGTTGATGTAAGCCTCGGTGGTTGGAGGGTTACCGAAGACTCGGTACTGGAGTACCTGCGGGCGGCGGGCGATACGCTGTCGGCGTACTTGCAGTACGGCCTGACTCCGCCTTTGGCCCTGGCGGCCCGCGCCCTGGGTTCCCTGCTGCAGCATCTGGACCTGCCGCCCGGCGCCATTCACAGCCTTCAGGAGATCGAGACTCTCAGGCCCGTTCCCTTTGGGCAAGACATCACCGGAACCGCCAAATTGGACCCGGTGAAGCGCCGCATAGGCATGGAGTTCTTGACTGCCAGCGTTGCCCTGAAAGACCATGAAGGCCATGCCGTGCTCGGCGGGAAAACCACCGTGTTGGTCGTCGACCCGGAGGCTTCTTCTCCTGGTGGGCGGGAATCCACCGAACGAAGCGCGCCCTCTCGTCCCAGCGCCCCGGCTGCGCAGGTCGAGGAGATTGCTGGGGACGGGATTCTCACGGGTGTGGTGAAGACCATCACCGAGGAGCAGCTGAACGCCTACGCCCAGGTTTCGGGGGACCACAATCCACTTCACCTCGACCCCGAGTTCGCCGCCACCACCCAGTACGGCGGTATCATCGCTCACGGCATGCTGACCCTGGCCTTCATTTCCGAGATGATGACCGAGGCCTTCGGGAAGGCGTGGCTCGAAAACGGGGCCATGAGGGTCCGCTTCAAGGGCGCTGCTTACCTGGGGGATCAGGTAGAGACCCGAGGCCGCGTGACCAAAGAGGCGGTCCTGTCTCAAGGCCGGCAGGTCGGGTGCGCCGTCGGATTGAGCAACTGCAAGAGCGGGCAGGAGCTGATCACCGGCACCGCAACTGTCGTGTTGCCGTCGTAATAGATGAGGCCTAGCTCCGGGGACGGCGAGGGCGCCGAGAATTTCAGTTGATGCCGTGGTCCGTGACCAGGTGGCGACACCAATGAGGGCCATCGGCTATTTGAGGAAGACGACACATGCCCAGTAATGGAAGCAGGGGCAATCGCCCAATCCGGGTGGTGGTTGATGCGATGGGCGGCGACTACGCCCCTGAGGAAGCGGTAAAAGGGGCAGTCCAGGCGCTGGGAGTTGAAAACATCGAGCTCACACTGGTGGGAGACCGCCACCAGGTAGAGGAGCAACTGGCCCGATGCGACGTTGACGGCAGGCCGGTGACCGTGGTCCCATCGGTTGGCAAGATCGGCGACGACGAACACCCGGTGCAAGCACTGCGACAAAAGCCCCAGGCATCGATTCTGGTCGCCACCAAATTGCTGAAAAGCGGCGATGCCGACGTGCTGGTGTCTATGGGGTCCACCGGGGCTTCGATGGCCAGCGCCGTACTGGCATTGGGCCTGATGGACGGCTTGGACCGCCCCTGCCTTGGCGGTCCTTTCCTGGGCCTGGCGCCCCGAACGGTGCTGGTGGACATGGGGAGCAACGTGGATTGCCGGCCCGGAATGCTGCTTAACTTCGCCGCCCTGGGGGCGGTGTTTGCCCGCAAGTTCCTGGACATCAAGAATCCAAGAGTCGGTCTCCTCAGCACCGGCGCCGAGGAGGCCAAGGGTAACCGGCAGGTGCAGGAAAGCGGGCAGCTTCTAAAGGAGAGCCACCTCAACTTCATCGGCAACGTGGAGGGAATGGACTTTTTTACAGGCCGTGCCGACGTGATCGTGTGTGACGGGTTTGTGGGCAACATATTGATGAAGTTTACCGAAGGGCTGGGAATGGCCCTATCCCCCTTCCTGTCGAAGCTCCTCAGTTCGAGCACGCCCCAGGAGGATATCAAACGGATAACCACCGAGTTGTGGCATACGACCAACCTACCCAGGACCATGGGCGGGCCTTTGTTCGGAGTCAACGGGGTGGTAATCGTGGGCCACGGCTCCTGCAAAGCCGACGGCATCGCCGGGGCCATAAATACCGGCATCCGGTGTGTAAAGATTGACCTGGTGGAGAGCATGCGGGAGGAGTTATCGCAGATGCGCCGTCGCGGGAACCACCCCATCTCCAGCTTGCAGCGGTCGCCCCAGGCTCCCAGTTGAGAAGGAGTTCCGCCATGACGCCGGCAGTCTGGCGGTGGGCGCCAAAACCCGGAGCCCAATCTCCAAATGGACCTCTTGTCAGCGTGCTCAAGCCCAGTTGAGACGCAGGAAGCAAACACCCGTGGACGGGACATTTGACGGCTAAGCCACGGCAACGGTATGAGGGAAACTATGAGCGACCTTAGCGGGAAAGTGGCGATCGTGACGGGGGCGGGCCGACAGAAGGGTATCGGCCGGGCCATTGCCCTCGGGCTGGCCCAGGCTGGGGCCGACGTGGTGGTGTCCGACATCCAGACGGGGCCGGAGGCCATGTCGCCCGAGGAACGCGAGGCCGGGTGGCAGGGGCTGCCCAGCGTGGTGAGCGAGATCGAGGTCTTGGGCCGGCAGTCCCTGGCGTTGTTTACCGACATCTCCGACGCGGCCCAGGTGCCGGGGATGGTCAGCCAAACGATTGACCGGTTCGGCCACGTCGACATCCTCATCAACAATGCAGGGATAACCCGGGACCGGCTGCTGCTCCGCATGACCCCCGACGACTTCGACAAGGTCGTTGCGGTGAACCTGCGGGGGGCCTTCCTGTGCACCAAATACGTGATGCCTCACCTGCTAAAGCAAAGAGGGGGCCGGATCGTCAATATCTCGTCGGTTGTCGGAGTAAGCGGCAACCCCGGCCAGGCCAACTACGCCGCCGCCAAAGCGGGCATAATCGGCCTCACCAAGGCGGTGGCCCGGGAAGTGGCTTCCCGCAACATAACGGTCAATGCTCTGGCGCCCGGGTTCGTGGCCACCGGGATGG
>CAJWBT010000094.1 GCA_913020235.1 uncultured Chloroflexota bacterium | reverse complement strand
AAAACGCCGGCAGCATCGCCGGTGTGCTGCTGACGACTCAGGCGGTCATCACGGAGGTTCCTGAAGAGAAACCGCTGCCCGCTGACGTGCAGGACTTCATGCACGATTAGGCCTCCTTCCCGGTGCCTGCACCGAACCGGGGGCCAGGGCCAGGCATCCCTCGCCCCGAGTGAAGAATAGTACCCGCCACCGGGTCAGACTCCGGCTACCAGAGAAGCTGTGCACCGGCCCAATCTCCCGGTGGACGCTCTTTGCACCACCGCCACTTGGCAATGGCCACGGATTGCCGCGGCCCGCTCCGGAGAGGTTATGGCAGGATCACCGATGGCGGGCCGGGCCGGGTCTTTGGACGGGCCGGTGGAGGGCAACCCGCTGGACAGGGACTCCATCGGCGGCCTGATCCTCGGGTCCCCTCCCCTGGTCGAGGAATACGTTTCCCTGGAGCTGCAGCTCCAGCCCAACGGCTTCGACTTCACCCTGCGGGAAGTGGGCAAACTGGTATCGGCGGGCAGCATGGGCGCCGGCTCGAGCCAGCGAGAGATTTCGGCCACGGAAACCCTGAGCTTCGGCCAAGACGGCTGGCTCTCCCTTGCCCCTGGACCCTACCGCATAACTTTCAACGAGGTGGTCACCCTTCCCCTGGACCTGATGGCCCTGGCTCGGCCTCGCTCCAGCCTGCTGCGCTGCGGCGTGAGCGTTCATACCGCGGTATGGGATGCGGGCTATCACGGCCGGTCCGAGGCGCTACTGGTGGTGCACCACCCTCTCGGGTACCGGCTGCAACGCGACGCCCGGCTGGTCCAGCTCATTTTCTTCCGGCTTCCCCAGGCGGTGAGCCAGGGTTACCAAGGCCGGTTCCAGGGAGAGAACCTTCGGTAGCGGGGCCGCCAAGGCCACCGTCGCCGGGGGGTTTCCCTCAAACCCGTCATTCCGAGGAGCGAAGCGACGAGGAATCTGGTGCGGGGTTCCGCCCTGGCAGCCTCGACCCTCCGCCCCAGCGCCCTCGCTTCACTCGGGGCGACATATTCCAGGGTGCTTCTGAGGCAAAGCCGTCGTCCGGGGGGTAGGACGAGATTGATAATGGCGCCGGACGGCTCCGGGTCCGACATGAAGACCATCGTCGCAAGCTACGCCGCAGAGCTGGGCTTCGACCTGGTCCAGGTGGCTTCGGCCGAGGATTTCACCGAAGACCAGAACGTTGCCCTGGAGCGGTTGCGGGCCGGGCTGATGGACGGATTGCCCTGGTACACCGAGGCCCGGATTCGCCGGGGTACCAGCCCTCAAGAGCTGCTCCCCGGTGCGCGCTCGATCATCTGCCTGGGAGTGAACTACTACCAGCCCGATAAGCCCGGCCCGCCGCCCGGAAACCCGGCGGGCAAGGTGGCCAGGTACGCCCGCGGCCGGGACTACCACAAGCCCATGAAGAATCAGATGCGGGCCTACGTGGAGGGCCTCCGGGTCGTTCTGGACACACCGTTCGCGGCCCGGTGGTACGTGGATGACGGGCCCATGCTGGACCGGGCGGCCGCCCGGCGGTCGGGATTGGGCTGGACCGGCAAGAACACCAACCTACTTGCCCCCAACCTCGGCTCTTGGGTCTTCCTCGGCCAGGTGATCACCGACCTGGAGATGGAGGCCGACCCGCCTCTCCGGAAGAGCTGCGGCGCCTGCGTCAGGTGCATCGACGCCTGCCCGACGGGGGCCATCGTGGCTCCGTACACGGTCGACAATGCCCGGTGCATCTCCTACCTGACCATCGAAAACCGGGGGCCCATACCTGCCGAGCTAAGGCCCCAGATGCAGGACTGGGTCTTTGGCTGCGATATTTGCCAGGATATTTGCCCGGTCAACCGCAAGGCTATCTCCTCGGAGTCCGTCCGTTGGCGAATGGAGCCAGGCCCCTTCTTACAAAGAGGACGAACGGAGGGTCCGGCGCAGCCCGGGCCGGAATCTCTGGACCTGGTAGGGTTGCTGGAAATGTCCGAGGAGGAATTCCGGCGTCGATTCCAGGGCACTCCTATCCTCCGCGCCAAGAGAGCGGGTCTCCAGCGGAACGCCTGCGTCGCCCTGGGCAACCGGCTAGAAGCAGCGGCGGTCCCCGCCCTGCGCCGGGCACTGTTGAACGGAGAGTCCCTGGTGCGGGGCCACGCGGCCTGGGCTCTGGGCCGGATCGGCACTGCCGAGGCGCAACAGGCGCTCGATGAGGCGCGAGTCGAGGAGATGGACCATCAAGTCCTTGAGGAGATCGCCGACGCCCAAGGGGCGCCGAGCCTTCGGCCGGAGTCTAGGACTCCCTGAGCCCCGGAGCGAGGGCTGAATTCAACTCCGCCGATGTTGCCGGGACCAGACCCTGGTACCCGGTCACCTTGGTCTTAACAGGGTGTCATTCTGAGGAGCGGAGCGACGTAGAATCTCAGCGTCACAACATGACACTTCGCTTCGCTCAGAATGCCAACCAGCGGTTTCAAATCGACTGAGTACTAGTCCCTGTTTTCAGGAGCCTACGCAAGCTGCCGGTCCGGGGGCTGCGCCGGATGTGCGACGGGCCGCCCCGGCCCCCGCTTCCGCTTCTTCTTCCTGGGCGCCAAATGAGGTTGGACGGCCCTGCCGCGATCGTAATCCCGGCCGAACTTGAGCTTCCGCATCTCCTCTTCGATGAGCAGAAAATCGGTCTTGGGCAACAGGTGCAAGTTCCCCTGAAAGGCCATGTACCAGTTCTCAGGGGGCCATCGTTTGATGTAGTCCAGCCGCGGCGCCAGCAGGTTGGCGTCGATGTGTTGGGCATCCTCGAGCACCACCTCGGGTTTTATCCCTATCCGGTAGGGCCAACCGGCGCAACCCTCGTTGAGCCAGGTGCTGGTTTCATCCTCGAAAAACGAAGAGGTGGCGGTGGCGGTGGCGGCAAAGCGGCGAGCGCCGGAGACGTAGAATAGCACCCGGTCGCCCGATTCGATCCGCTGCATCTTGCGCCGGTGTTGGGCTTTTAGACCTTGGACGGTAAACCCAAGGTCGTGGGTAATGCGAAAGTTCTCTACGTTGCTGACGATCATCCAGAAATTGCGGGGCATCAGTACCTCAGAGCCTCGTATCGGAAATCATCGGCCGGCAAAGCCTTGAACCATTATTAGTTTATCATACCGTAGCCGGAAGGTCAGGTTGTCCTGCTTCGGCAATTTGGTGTAACATCAGTCCGGCCGCCGGTTTGGCGGGACGCTGGCTGAAGGCGAGGCCCGGCGGCAACCGGCAGACCGAGTCGCGGCCGGGGTCGAGGAACGGCCGATCCTTTGCTTCAGGGGAGGAAACAGGTATGGCGTCGAAGGCTTCCAGGGAGCGGGACATCGCCATCGTCGGTGTGGCAGAGTCCGATGAAATGGGAACGGTTCCCAACAAGTCATCTCTTCAACACCACGCCGAGGCGGCTCACAACGCGCTGGAAGACGCCGGCCTTTCCAAGGGCGACGTCAACGGGCTGCTCACCGCCGGCTTCTCCACCCTGGCCACCGCCGAGTATCTAGGCATCCAGCCGGGGTTCACGGACAACACGTCGGTGGGTGGCTCCTCCTTCATCATTCACGTGGCCCACGCCGCCGCCGCCATCCGAGCGGGCTATTGCGACGTGGCCCTCATCACCCACGGGCAGGCCGGCCGGTCCGCTCGGGCGAGGGTGCCGGTCGACCCCAACCTGCCAACCTCCCAATATGAAGCACCCTACGGGATGATTGGACCGCCCATTAACTATTCGCTGGCCTGCACCCGGTACATGCACGAGTACGGTGAAGACCGGACCCGGCAGGCCATGGCCGAAATAGCCGTGGCCACCCGCAAGTGGGCCAACCTGAACCCCAAGGCCGTGATGCACGACACGCCCATGAGCTTCGACGACTACCACGACTCCCGCTGGGTCGCTTGGCCGTTCCACCTGTTCGATTGCTGCTTGGTCACCGACTCAGGAGCGGCCATCGTGGTGACCACCGCCGAGAGGGCCCGCAGCTGCCGAAAGCAGCCGGTCTGGGTGCTGGGCGCCGCCGAGGGCCACGACCACAACATGATCAGCATGATGCCATCTTTGACCTCGCTCATCGCCAGGGAGACCGGCCCCAAAGCGCTGGCCAGGGCCGGACTCACCATCGCCGACCTAGACCTGACCATGATCTACGACTCCTTCACCTATACGGTGATGCTAACCCTGGAAGCCATGGGCTTTTGCGGTCCCGGCGAGGCCCCGGAGTTCGTGGCCGGCCAACGCACCGCTCCGGGGGGAGACTTCCCAATGAATACCAGCGGGGGAGGGCTTTCCTACACCCACCCCGGCATGTACGGCAGCTTCCTGCTGGTGGAAGCGGTGCGGCAGCTTCGTGGCGAGTGTGGCGACCGTCAGGTAAAGCACCGTGGCGACCCCAGCCAGGCAGCCAAAATCGGCATCGTGAACGGAACCGGCGGCTCCCTTTCGTCCACCGGAACGACCGTCCTGGCGACCGGCTGACCGCTTTCCCCACTTAAGAACACACTTGTCTGGAAGCCCGTCCGCCCTCGATTGGACACACCCCCAGGTAACCCTCCAGCCGTGAGGGGGGCCACCCCCTCACGCGCCAGCTGGGCCGGGAAGCCGAAGGCCGCACCATCCCCCCAAAGAACTCCGTGCTCATCGCTGTATGGATAGAAACGTCCACAGTATGACCGGGTGTGGACCACAAATCGCGGAAACCGCTGTTTTTGGTTCATGTTTGCCGAATGGCGATTCCGAGACTTGTGCTAGACTTTGCCCATTCCGAGTGCTGGCATGGTGGCTGGCTCCACCATCCCATCTTATTACGCAGAATGCGAAAGGATACAAAACATGGACCAGGCGATTGACTCTTTTTTGCAGCACCTCGTCGTCGAGAAAGGTTTTTCCCGCAACACCTCTGAAGCCTACCGCAACGACCTGACCCAATTCTGGTCATTCCTCCAAGAGCGCGCCAACGGGATGGCCAAGAGTGCATCCAACGGAGATTACCCCTGGGCATCGGTGGGCTTGGACCTCTTGAACGACTACATCGGCAACCTGAGAGGCCTCAAGGGCTACCGGGACACCACCACAGCCCGCAAGGTGGCCGCAATCAGGTCTTTCTTCGGGTACCTCTCCGAGAATGGCACCATCACCGAAGATCCCACTGAGACGCTCGGGTCGCCCCGGGTAGGTCGCGCCCTGCCCAAGTACCTCTCCGAAGATGAGGTAACCTCGCTGCTGGAAACCGCTTATCGCGCGGGCGGCAACGAAGGCCAGCGAGACGCCACCATCATGGAGCTGCTTTACGCCACGGGCCTCCGGGTGGGCGAATTGGTATCATTGAACGTGCAGGATATCGATCTGCAAGAGTCGTACATCCGGTGTTGGGGCAAGGGCTCCAAGGAGCGGATTGCCTACCTGTACCCCAAGGTGCTAAGTGAAATAAAGCGTTACCTGAAAGAGGCCCGGGCCACACTGGTTGGAACTCGCAAGGGGGAGCCCGCCCTGTTTGTCAACCACCGGGGCGAGCGCCTGACCCGTCAATGGATTTGGACCATCATGAAGACCTTCGGGGAGAAGGCGGGAATCGGCCACCGCATTACGCCCCATACGCTGCGGCATAGCTTCGCCACCCACCTCCTCCAGAATGGGGCGTCCTTGCGGCACGTGCAAGAACTCCTCGGTCATTCCAGCATCTCCACCACGCAGGTATATACCCACCTTACCGGCGCCCACCTGCACCGAGAGTACGAAAAAAGCCATCCCCGGGCTTAGGTCCTGCGGGCATCTGGCGGCGCTGGCAGCCAATTCTCCGGCCCCCGGGGGCCGGAGACCCGCAAGGCCGGGAAACGGCGGCTGCTCCCTCGGCGGCGGGCTGCCCATTTCTGCAAATTGCTGCTATAGTAAAGTCGTCAGCCCTGCGAGACCGGGTGATCTGCGTTACCCGGCCACGTAAGCACCAACCCTCATCAGGAGGCCAGGCTCCATGGCGGGTAAAGCTCGCCGGGTGGCGTCACGCCAGGCGCAACTCGGCCGGAGACGGAAGCGGCAGCAAAAGGGGGCCGGCGGGGTCTCCTTTCCTGCGCCATCGCCCACCACCGCCGACGGCGAGCAATCCGCCGTTGCCGACCTCCAGGCCCCGGAGCCCGCGGCTCCTGTCCCTGCGCCCACCCCCGCCCCCGCGCCGGCGGTCCCCAGCCCAGTGGCACCCCGCCCTGAAGCGCGGACCTCCGAGCCAAGCTTCTCGCGGGTGAGGGGCGAGCGTCCACCGGCCCAAGACTACATTGGGGCCGAACTGCGGCGCATACTCATAATGGCGGGGTCGGTGCTGGCTGCCATCATCGTGCTGGGAATTCTTTTGTAAGCTAGAGATGGCCTTACCCCTCATTGAGCAGCGCCTACGGGCTACCCCTGAGAGGCCGGGCGTTTACATGATGAGAGACGCCCGCGGCACCGTGCTGTACGTGGGCAAAGCCAGCGTCCTCCGTAACCGGCTCCGGTCGTACTTCGGCTCCCCCGCAAGCCAACTCCCCAAAACCCGCCGCTTGATGGGGCATGTCCACGACTTCGAGTTCATCGTCACCGACACCGAATCCGAGGCACTGATCCTCGAGAATACCCTGATCAAACGGTACCGGCCTCGCTACAACGCCCGGCTCAAAGATGACAAGACCTATCCCTTCTTGAAAATCGACCTGTCCGAAGAGTACCCGCGGGTTTACATCACCCGCCGGGTCGCAGAGGACGGGGCACGCTACTTCGGCCCTTTTGCCACCGCGGGCAGCATTCGCCAGAGCATGGACCTGGTGAAGCGGCTGTTCCCCTACCGCTCCTGTACCAAGGCGATCACCGGCACCGACCCCCGCCCCTGCCTGGAGTACTACATCCACCGCTGCGTTGCACCCTGCGCCGGTTACGCCAGCCGGGAAGAGTACGGCAATGTGATCCAACAGGTCATCCTGTTCATGAATGGGGATACCGAAACCGTCACCCAAGACCTGCGCCAGAGCATGCACCAGGCTTCCGAAAAGCTGGAGTTCGAGCGGGCCGCCGTTTTGCGCGATCGGATACGCAGCGTCGACCGGGTTGCCGAGGAACGACGAGTCAAGGTCGCTTCCAACCCCATCAGCGACATGGACGTTATCGCGCTCGCCCAAGGGAGCAACGAGGCTTGGGTGGAGGTTTTCTTCATTCGCCACAACAAGCTCATCGGACGAGAACATTTCTTCATGGAGGGAACCGAAGACGACCCTCCCAGCCTGATCCTTGGCCAGTTCATCAAGCAGTTCTACCAATCGGCGCCGATGGTCCCACCTCACATATTGGTGCAGCACCCCCTGGAAGATGAAGAGCTGATCCACGGCTGGCTGCGGGAGCTGCGCAGCGGCGCGGTCAAGCTGGCCCATCCTCAGCGGGGAGTGCACAAGCAGCTATTGGACATAGTCGCCGAGAATGCCGTCCAGGGATTGGACCACCACAGGATCAAATGGTTGGGCAACGCCGACCTCATTCAACAGGCCATGTCCGAACTCCAAGAGGAACTCAGCCTACCGGTTTCACCCTACCGGATGGAATGCTACGACATTTCCCACATCCAGGGGACCAACACCGTGGGCAGTATGGTGGTCTTCGAGAACGGGAAGCCCAAGCCGGCCCACTACCGCCGGTTCAAGGTCAAGTCGGTGGCGGGAGTGGACGACTACGACAGCATTCGCGAGGTGCTTCGGCGCCGGCTAAAGCGGCTTGGAGAGGCCCGGCGCTCCGGGCAGGGGGCGGGAAGAGACTCCGCCCAATCCGAAGGAGACACGTGGGGCATCCTTCCCGACCTGTTGCTGATCGACGGCGGCAAGGGGCAGCTCTCGGCGGCCCTGGAGGTGTTGCTGGAACTCGGTCTAGACGACATTCCCCTGGCCTCTCTGGCCAAAGAGAATGAATGGCTGTACGTGCCATATTCGCCGGAGCCCATTGTCCTGCCCCGGAGTTCTCAAGCCCTGTACCTGGTGCAACGGATTCGCGACGAAGCCCACCGGTTTGCCATCACCTACCACCGGAACCTGCGAAGCAAGAGCAGCCTCAGCTCGCCCATCGACATGGTGACCGGCATCGGCCCCAAGCGCAAGCGGATGCTGCT
>CAJWBT010000093.1 GCA_913020235.1 uncultured Chloroflexota bacterium | reverse complement strand
ACCACCAGGTGCCCTTGGCATGGCAGGAGATCTCGGTAACACTGGCCGAGGAGAAATCGACGTTCTCTCTACCGTAGCCGGTTGCCACGATGCTCTTCAGGTCATCGATCTCCACTGAGGCCGAAAGCCGGGCCTTGTCCAGGGCGTCACGAGCGGCCTTCACGCTGTCGGGCCCGGTGGGGATTACCGACCAGGAGATGATCTCTCCTTCGTCGAGTATCGCCGCCTTGGCGGTCAAGCTACCTACGTCGACTCCAGCAAACAACATGTCTAACTCCCCTCTGACGCGGCCCGCGCCAAAGCGCGAGCGGTCACGGCGGCCCCGACGGCGCCCACGATTTCCGGGACTTCGGTGGTGAGCACAGAGAACCCGACCGTTTCTTCCAAGAACTTCAAGATGCCCTGGTTTTTGGCAACCCCCCCGACAACCACCACATCCTGCTCCATTCCGGCTTTCAACACTAGCGGGTAAAGGCGTTTGGCCATGCCAAGCAGGACCCCCGCCACAATATTCTCTTTCTTCTCCCGCTTGACATGAATCAGGGAGATGATCTCAGACTCGGCGAACACCGTGCAGACGTGGGCAACCTCCACCGGCGCCTCCGAGGTCAGCGCCAATGCCCCCATCTCATCAATGTCAACGCCCAGGATGTCGCACACCACCTCCAGATACAGGCCGCTTCCAGAGGCACATTTCTCGTTCTTTGCCTGCTTCCTGACCCTGCTATCCACGCATCCCACCGCCAGGGCCTTCTGGGCGCCTATGTCCAACACGGTTTTCGCAGAGGGAACGAAATGGGGGATTCCCCTAGCTAGAGCGGAAGGTTCGGGGACTTTCGCCCACCCCCCGTTCACCTGCTCTCTGCCTATGCCCGTTACGCCGACGTGCTCCAACTGCTCCAAGGAGACACCGGCCTTCTGCGTCGCCTCATCCAGCATCGACGCCGCAACGGTGGAGGCGGCATGCCTGCCCTGATGCCCGATGGAATGCGCCAAGACCCGGCCGTCTTCCAGGATTACGGCCTTGGTCGTTTCTGCTCCAACATCTATTCCTGCGAATGCCATAGGCTCACCTCCGGGACGGCGTTAGCAACCGTAATACTTCCTAGTAGAGCATATTACAAATCTGAATGAGGCCCGTCGGAGGCGGCCCTCATTCAGACTCACAACAGGGTGCGAGAAAACCAACTTCTGGGGGTGAAGTATAGGGCTCCAATCGAGCGCGCGCAAGACGTGCGAAACACCAACATTATGAAAAGTGACTGAGCGCAAGTGCTTTCAACGCGGTTTTTCAATGCGGTTTTCGTAAGCTTTGAGCCAATGGAGGGCAAGCCTGGAAGAACTGCCGGCAATACCGTGGCGCGGGCACAGGGCCATCGTGGAGTCAAGCTCACCGACCCGCTCCATCTCAACTAGGCCCCATCGCAGCCCAAATGACGGCGCCCGCCCTACGATGATTCAGCGCGTTAGGCGAAGGACTCAAGGAACCTGATGTTGGACGCGTCGGGCACGATCTCCCCTCGCTCTACCTGTTTCACCAGTTCGGTAATGGCCTCGTTGGCCAGGGCCGCTGTGCCCACCTCTCCTCCCCGTCTGGCCACGTACCCGTTCAGGTAATCTATCTCCGTATGGCGGCCCTTGAGGACGTCCTGCGCCATTGAGGGCCGTCCCTCTCCCAGTTGGCCTGCGCCTTCGGCCAGCCTGTCCTTAATCTCCTCCATTACCTGGCCGTCGTCCGCCCGCCGGTACATATCGGCTGGGATGCCGTTTATCGGCTCCACTTCCACTCCCAGGGCCTGTCCGGCGTTGGCCACTTCCGAGGCTATCCTCACCGATACATCCACCACCACGGGTGTGGTCCTGCTGGCCGCGGACCCCAGACCCGTGAGGGCGCACAGAGAGTTGGCCATGCAGTTGGTGGCCAGCTTTGCCCACCGTTCGCCCCAGAGATTGGTGGTGACCTTGGTGGGCCCAATGCACCCCATCATCTCCGCGAGAGCTTTGACACGAGGTGTTACCATGCCGGTCGGCTCTCCGAGGGTCAAAGCGTGCCTGCCGGGCATGCTGGTCCGAAGCACGTGGCCCGGTTCGTACATGCCGGCTCCCAGGGTGATGACACAACCCGTCTCCCTGGTATAGCCCACGATGGGCGCTATCAGCTCGTCGTTGACCGCGTTTTGGGCCGACACTATGGAGCCGGTGCTCTTGAGAAGGGGCAGGATGAAGTGCACCGCCCAGACGGTGTCGTAGGACTTCATCGAGAGGAATACGAGGTCGAAGGGTCGAGGAATGCCGCTGGCTTCCCCCAAATGGACCGCATTCACCGGTACGGTGAATTCCTCATCCATCGCCGTCACCCGTAGGCCGTTCTGTTTCATCGCGTTCACATGGTCGGCCCAGGGGTCAATGATGGTCACATCGTGGCCCGCTCTGGTCAAGTACCCTCCGATGGTGCCTCCGATCGCGCCACACCCAACAATAGCTATCCTTTCGAACATCCTGCGCCTCCCTGATGTCATTTCCTGTTGATCTCCGTAACTGCCGTGGATTATATAGCTACCCTTTGATGAAGGACAAGCTGGAGCGGAAGCAGGCCCCTTGAAGCCCAACACCATAAGTGGTACAAAGACCGGGGGGGAGGGGACGCATGCTGCGTTTTCATCTGCCGGTGGTGTCCCACCGGGGCATGACAACTCGGAACGGTATTCTACGAGCAATCAGACGGGCGGTCCACGCACTGTGAATCACCTCGCCGGGCGGGCACAGCTCTTGGCCCGGCGAAAGGAGCAGGAAGACCATGGCGCAGGCTTTGACAGGAACCAGGGTGTTGGACCTCACCCATTTTCAGGCGGGGCCGTCGTGCACCCAGATTCTGGCGTGGTTGGGGGCGGATGTCATCAAGATAGAGCAGCCGGGCAGAGGCGATGCCAACCGGTACAACAACAAAGACCGGGAGGACACCGACAGCCTGAACTTCCTGGCGATGAACGCCAACAAGCGCGGTCTAACCCTGAACTTGAAGACCGAGCAGGGCAAGGAGATTTTCTGGGCCCTGATCAAGACCGCCGATGTGATGATGGAGAACTTCGGCCCCGGCACGGTGGAGCGCATGGGGGTGGGCTATGAGGCGATGCGGGAGCTGAACCCCCGTCTGGTCTACGCCTCGGTCAAGGGGTTTGGCACCTACGGGCCCGATTCCGACTACAAGTGCTTTGAGCCGATTGCCCAGGCCACCGGCGGGGCCATGAGCGTCACCGGAAGACCCGAGGCTGAGCCTTTGCTCAACGGAGCGGCCATCGGAGACTCGGGGACAGGTATGCACTGTGTGGCAGGCATCCTGGCGGCGCTGCTCCAGCGTCAAGCCACCGGCCAGGGGCAGCGGGTGGAGGTCTCGATGCAGGACGCGGTGGTCAACCTGCTGCGCCCCCGCATCAGGGAGCACCAACAGATTGGAGGGCCGGTCCCGGCCTCTGCCAACCAGACGGGCACCGCCGTGCCCAGCGGCATCTTCAGGACCACCGGAGGGGGGCGCAGCGACTACGTGTTCGTTCACGCCGCGAATCAGCAGATGTGGGAGGCAATGATACGCGCTATGGGCCGGGAGGATACGCTGGGAGACCCGAGGTTCGCTTCCCCGGAGGCTCGGCGCGAGCATGTCTCGGAGGTCACCTCGCTGATCGAGGAATGGACCTCCCAACGTGACAAGCTGGTGGCGGCGCGCATCCTGGCCGGAGCCGGTGTTCCCTGCGGGCCGGTGAACGATACCGGCGACCTCCTTACCGATCCCCACCTTCGGGCACGCGAGATGATCGTAGAAGCATACTACCCGACCCGCGGGACCTTCCTGACCGCTGGTTGCCCCATCAAGCTGTCCGATTCGCCGGTGGAAGTGAAATCGCCTCCTACCCTTGGGCAGCATACGGATGAGATCTTGGCGGAGGTGTTGGGCTACGGCTCGGAGAAGCTGGAACAGCTTCGGGAGGAGGGCGTCGTCTAGCCATCCGGTCCGGCAGACGGCGGCCAACGGCCTGGGGAGCAATACCGGGGGTTCAGGTGTCGGGGCCCTCGGCATCCCCGTGACCTCAGGAGGTAGTGCGTGGTGACTCGTTTTCCCAATCTGTTCAGCCCCATTCAGATCGGCAAGCACACCCTCAATAACCGCATCGTTTGTACGGGGCACGCTACGGCCTTCCACGCCGGAGGACTCTTCACCGAGCGGCACCTCCACTACTACAGAGAGAAGGCGCGGGGCGGGGCGGGCATGATCATCACGGAGGCGACCGGCGTAGACCCCACCAGCGCGGTGCCCATCGGCCTTCACGACGACGCTGCCATCCCCATAATGCGAGTAATCGCGGCCGCGGTTCATGAGCAGCCGGCGCGAATTCTTGTACAGCTCACCCACGCGGGTAGAAGATTGCCCAACCCCACCGGAGTGCTAGAGACCGTGGCGGTGGCTCCCTCGGCGATACCGGCGCCCGGCGTCGACTTCGGTCAAATGATGCCCCACGAGCTTTCCACCCACGAGGTGGCGGGCCTGGTGGAAGCTTTCGGCGCAGCGGCCGGCCGGACCAGAAAGGCGGGAATGGACGGGGTGGAGGTGTCCATCGCCTTCGGCAACCTCATTCCCCAGTTTCTGTCCGAGGCAAGCAACCAGAGGACCGATAAGTACGGCGGCGCGCTAGAGCAGCGAATGACCTTCGCCTACGAGGTCATCGACGAAGTGCGCCATCGGCTGGGCGACGGCCTGATTCTTGGGGCAAGGTTTACCGAAGACTACCTGGCCTACGGTTTGGACATCAACGACCTGATGCAAATCGTGCCGCTGCTGGCCGGCACCGGCAAGCTGGACTACGTGAGCATCGCCGCCGGAACCAACTACGAGAAGAAGAGTGCGACCCACATCATCCCGTCCCACTACTTCCAGCCCGGCCAGTTCGCGGACCTGTCCCACCGGCTGAAGCAGCTGGTCGCCTTACCGGTCATCGGGGTGGGCCGCATCAACAGCCCGGCCCTCGCCGAGCAGGTCCTGACCGAGGGGCGGATGGACCTGGTGGGGATGGCGCGAGAGCTGATCGCCGACCCCCATCTTCCCAACAAGGCCAGGGAAGACCGGATGGAGGAGATTCGGACCTGCCTAGCCTGTAACCAGAGCTGCAAGGGACATCAGGAACGGGGGCTCCCGATAACCTGCATCTACAACCCGGTGGCCGGCCGCGAAGGAAAGTGGGCCGAGATGCCGCGTCCCGCCGCCAGCAAGAGGGTGGTGGTGGTCGGAGCGGGACCCGCGGGCATGGAGGCCGCGCGGGTGGCCGCCGAGCGGGGCCACAACGTGACTATCTTCGAAAAATCGGCCGGCCTGGGCGGCCAGGTCAACCTGGCGATGGCCGCACCCCACCGGGAGAACTTTGGCGAGATGATCTCGTTCTTGGAGGGCCAGCTCCGCCGCCTCAAAGTGGAGATTCGGACGGGCGTCGAGGCTACCGTCGGCATCGTCGAGGCGGAGCATCCCGACACCGTCATCGTTGCCACGGGCTCGGCACCCTTCCGGCCCGCCATCGCGGGCGGCGACGGCGGGAACGTGGTGACGGACCGCGACGTACTGGCGGGCACGGCGTCCACCGGTGACAAGGTGGTGGTGATAGATACGCAGGGCCTACGCCAGGCATGTGACGTGGCCAACCATTTGGCCATCCAGGGTAAGGCCGTGGAGGTGGTCACCGGCCTGCCCTACGTGGGACAGGGGGTCCAGGCCGGGGTGTGGCGCGACCTCTACGAGGAACTCCTGAGAAGGGGAGTCAAGATGTCGCCTTTTACCGGGGTTTGGAGGATCACGGAGAGCACGGTGGAAACGTACAACACGATATACACCGACACCTCTACCGTCCGGGTGATCGAGGGCGTGGACACCGTGGTGCTCGCCGCGGGGGGACAGGCGGATGACCGCCTCTACCGGAGTCTTGAGGGCAAGATCAGTGAGCTGTATGCCATAGGGGACTGCCTACAACCCAGAGATGTGGAGGCAGCCGTTTACGAAGGGCACAAGGTCGGACGTACCGTGTGACCTTCCCGGGGCCGGGAGTCGCGGATCACGTTGAGACCACTCCCCGCCGGCGAGTCCGTGATCTCTTGGAGCCCGAAGCCGCTAGTACTAAAGTCAACCTGAAATTGCTAGATGTCATTCTGAGGAGCGGAGCGACGTAGAATCTCAGCGTAACAACGAGATTCTACGCTTGGATCAGAATGACATCCTGTTAAAACCAAGTTGACTGTGCACTAGTGCACCGTCTTGTAGATAGCTTTACATCGGCGAGAGTGTGCGACGTTTCCTCCCCGCGATCGTCGTTCCGGCGACAGCCGCAGCATCCACATTCGCCTTCCCGGCGCGAGCCAGAACCTCCACACTCGTCCCTCCGGCGCAAGCCGGAACCTCCACACTCGTCCTTCCGGCGCAGGCCGGAATCCAGAGAAGCGTTGGCTGGATCCCGGCCTGCGCCGGGATGACGGGCGGGTTACAGACCATATGCGAACGGGCAGGGCATCGGCCACATGCGAACGGGCAGGGCATCAACCACATACGAAGGGGCGGGGTATCGGCCCTATGCGAAGTCGTAAACCTGGGCGACTGGTTTCGTGTCTGGACCTCGGCGGCAGCCTATCCGCCGCGCCCCGCCGGCCCGCCTCCGGGCCCGGGCAGAAACCGGCCGGGAGAGAAGGGGGAGAGGTCGTAGTCGCTCCGGCCGGTGGCGATGAGTTGGGCCAGGTATTTCCCCGTGGCGGTGCCCATTAGGATGCCCTCCGGGCCGTGGCCGGCGGCGATGTACAGGTTCTCCCACCCCGGTGCCAGGCCGATGATCGGGTGCTCGTCCGCGGAGTAGGGACGCAGGCACGCCCGAGACTCCTCGACAACGGCGTCGCGGGCTCGAGGCGAAAGCCGCAAGGTGCCCTTGACGATGGAGGCTTGCCCCTCTGGTGTGGCCTGCCGGTCAAACCCCACCCGCTCCCAGGTGGTGCCGCCGAGGACCTCTCCGGAGGGTTTGCGCAGGATGTAGCCGCGGCCCTCGATGCGAAGCAGAGCGAATTCCGGCTGGGCCCCCGGCAGCGATAGCTTTACTATCTGTCCCCGCACCGGCTCCACCGGAATATCGAGGCCGGCCCAAGGACCCGCCAGCTTCGTCCACGGCCCCATGGCCAGCAGCACCGCTTGCCCCTGCACCGTGGCGCCATCAGACAGGACAACCCCGGTGGCCTTGCCCTCCCCGCCCTTGATGCCCACCACCTCCCCAGATCGAATGCGGCTCCCCAGCGCCTCGGCCGCAGCGGCGACGGCCAGGACGAGGCGGTAGGGGTCCACCTGGGGCTCCAGCCGGGATGGCACAACAGCGCGCGCTTCCGGGGCAAGCCAGCCATCCGAGAGGCGCCGGCCCTCCTCTCCGGAGAGCCAAGCCAGGTCATGGCCTTCCCGGCTGCGGGCGTCGTACCAGCGGCGCAGGTCCCCTTCGTCCTCTTCGGTCAGTGCAACCCGCAGGAAAGGGACCAGACCGTAATGGTAGTCGATGCCCGTCGTCTCCGGCAGGGCCTGGGCCAGCTCCCGGTGAAGCCGTTGACTCTCCTCGGCGAAGGCCATGAGGGCGGGGGTGTCCGCTCCCGAGTAGGGGGTGAGAATCCCCGCCGCATTGCCCGAAGCCTGACTGCCGATGCCGTCTCTTTCGATGATGACGGCGGAGAGGCCGCGCTGTCCCAGGTAATAGGCGGCAAGGCAGCCGATGATGCCGCCCCCTACGATGACCACATCAGGATGGGTGTCCATAATGCCCTCCACGGCGCCGGCGAGCGGTCACAAAATGTGTTTCCCCGGCTCTCCGTCCGGGATACCCATAGCAATCTATAGCTGAAATAGGTCGATGACTTGCCCGATGTCCGGTATCTCCTCCAGCCGCCATAGGGTCTCCAGGGCTGCTTTGGACTTCTTGGGCGTCAGCACTTCCTGGCACAAACCCAGGAATTTGGCCTCCACCTCCTGGTCCGTCATGGGGTTGCGGCAGTGGCCCCTGGGGTAGGTGGACCGCTCCACGAACCGTTCCCCTGATCTGGTAGTCACCTCAATTTCCGACATCAGGGCCTCGGGATGAGCCCTGGTGAATTCGGGATTCTCGCTGACGGTGATCCGGTTCATCAGGGGCCGCAGTTTGGGGTCGCGGATAC
>CAJWBT010000092.1 GCA_913020235.1 uncultured Chloroflexota bacterium | reverse complement strand
ACTCCATCATGAGCGCGCCCTCTCCGATGCAGTGGCCCTGGACCTGGGCGATGGTAATCTTGGGGAACGTGAGAAGCTTCAGGTGGTTCTCCATCCACTTGCGGTCTACCTTGAGGCGGATTCGCTGGCTGGCCCGGCGCTCACCGGGCTGTCCGGTGCCAATGCCGTAGATGAACCCCACAACCTCCAGGTCATGGCCCGCGCAGAAGGACCGGCCGGCGCCTCGAATCACCACAACTTTTACTTCGTCGTCTTCCTCGGCCTCCCCAAGCGCGGCGTAGAAATTGTCCAGGATGCCGCCCTGGCCGGGGAAGTCTATTACGTTCAGCTTTTCTGGCCGGTTCATGGTAATCCTGACAACCGGGCCATCCTTTTCGTACAGAACATAGCGGTAGTCCATCTGTGCACGACCTCCGTAAGTTTCCGCCCCCCCTGGTGCGACCCAGGGGAGATGACACCTTTGTACGGGCCTGCCCCGTCGAAGTGGTGGGCGGCTCGCCGGTACTATAATAAGGGGAAAGAAGGGGACAGGCAACCGAGGGTCCGGCGACCAGCCCTCACCCAGCCCCCGGCTGCGCCGGGTGCATCCCTCTCCCCGATGGGAGAAGGACCGAGGGTGAGGGCACATGCGGCCATTCCTTCTCAGGGTCCGGAGAGACTCGAAGACGGCCTTATCGGGCCGCTTCGGCCAGCCGGGGAAAGCGTTCCAAGGGCAGCACCTCGCCGGTGGCCTCGAAATGGTCCACCAACTCGCGGATCTCGTCGGGCACCGGGCGGGTGGTCTCCGACTCCACGTGGAAACCCACGTACACCGCTTGCAGCGTGCTCAGCAGCCGGTCAGAAAGCTGAGGATATACCTCGATATCGAGGTGCAGGCTGGTATTGCCGATGTGGCTCACCCGGACGTAGAGGTCCAGAATGTCGTCGACTCTCGCCGGGGACTTGAACTCCAGGACCGTTCTGACCACCGCGCTGTCGAAGTAGCCCCGCTGGGCGATCCGGTAGATGCTGAACCCCAGCTTTCGGAAGTACTCCGCTTGCCCCACTTCCAGGTAGCCCATATAGGACCCGTTGAAAACGATCCCCTGAGCGTCGCACTCCATCCAGCGCACCCGGAGTTGCGTTTGGAACTTGAAATCGGTTTTGGCCATTGATTATCGTCCTAGGGTTGACCGGCTGGTGTGGTTTCCGACCGAAAATAACACCCCTCACTCCAGGCCCCTCTCCCGCTGGGAGAAGGGCCGGCGGTGAGGGGTGTTTGGGCGCTTCGGGACGATGGACACCGTTCCATCTTCATTCTCCGTAGCCCAGAGACCGAAGAAATGCCAGGTCCTCGGCGCTCAAGCCGGCGGTCTCCAGCAGGTCGGGACGCCGCTCCAGGGTACGCCTCAAAGACTCCTGGCGGCGCCAACGGGCGATTTCGGCGTGGTGCCCGGAGCGCAGGATTTCCGGAACGGCCAGGCCCCGGTATTCGGCCGGACGGGTGTACAGCGGGTGCTGCAGCAGGCCCGAAGTTATGGAGTCCTCCTCCACGTTCTCCTGGGAGCCCACCACGCCGGGAATTAACCGGGCAACGGCGTCCACCATCACCATGGCTGGAAGCTCTCCCCCGGTGAGCACGAAATCCCCAATGCTGACTTCGCGGGTCGCCAGAGAGCGGCGGATTCGCTCGTCTTCGCCCGCGTAGTGGCCGCAGATCAGCACCAGGGCCGGGGCCCGGACCAGTTCCAGCGCCATCTTCTGGTTGAAGGTTTCACCCTGGGGGGTGAGCAGAATGACCGGTATGGCCCCCTGCTCCTCCGGAGGGTGGCTATTAAGGGCGTCCTCCACCGCCTCGAAGACCGGCTCCGGTTTGAGAACCATGCCGTGGCCTCCGCCGAACTGGGTGTCGTCGGCGGTGCCGTGTGCGTCGTGGGTGTAGGAACGGATGTCGGTGATCTGGATGGAGATCAAGCCCCGCCGGCACGCCAGGCCGAGCATGCTGTGCTGGAGGGGCCCCTGAAAGGCTTCGGTAAAGAGGGTGAGGATGTGAAAGCGCATGAGTCGGTACAGTCAGCCGCCGGCATTCAGCTATTGGGTTGGACGGCGGCCGGCTGCATACCGGCCCTACCTTCCCACCGGCTGCGGCGCGGCGGAGGGCAGTCTGTTCACGAAAGCCTCGCCGCCCTTCATCACTAGCTTGATGCGTCCGTGGTCCCGCAGCACGCCGATGTCCCGCAACGGGTCCCCGTCGACCACCAACAGGTCGGCCAGCTTACCAGCCTCCAGAGTGCCGATTTCTTTCCCCAGACCCACGCACTCGGCGGCCCAGCCGGTGGCGGCCTGGATGGCCTGCATGGGCGACAGCCCCCGATCCACCAGGAGCTGGAGTTCGTGGGCGTTGTCGCCGTGGACGTATCCGCCGGCGTCGGTGCCGGCCACCACCTTGACCCCGGCGGCCAGGGCCTGCTGGATGCTCTCCCGGTGAATCTGCAGCAGGGCCTTGGTCCGTTCCTGGACGTGGGGCGCGCTGACCGTGGAGTGGAACTCGTAGACCTCGAGAGTGGGAACGAAAAAGATACCCTTGTCCGCCATCATCTTGAGCAGGTCCGGCTCCTCCGCCAGGTAACACCCGTGGTCTATCGAACCGGCGCCGGCCTCGATGGCCATGCGCAATCCCGGCCCGCCCAGGGCGTGGCACATGGTCTTCCGGCCCAGGGCAGCGGCCTCATCCACCAGGGCTTTGACCTCATCCGGCCCGAAGGCTATGTCCTTGGGGCCATGGCCCTGCCGGGAGCTGGCCCCGCCGGTGGTGCCGAACTTGATGACGTCGGCTCCCACGCGGACCATCTCCCTCACCTTGGCCCGAACCGCATCCACGCCGTCGGCAACGCCGGAGGGCAGCAGGGGATCGGTATGGAAGGGGCGGCGGTGGCCCGCGGGGCAGACGTGATCGCTTAGTCCGCCGGTGGGGGAGATAATGACCACGGAGACGACCAGCCGGGGCCCAGGAATCAGCCCCTCTTCCACTGCATGCTTGAAGCCGACGTCCAGCCAGGCGGCATCGCGCACGCAGGTGTAGCCGGAGGCCAGGGTCTGCTCCAGGGTCTTGGCCGTACGCAGATGCCGTACGGAGGCCGGCTCGGTGAGGCCAAAGCGGCTGGCCAGGTCGTAGTTCCTGGAGGCCAGGTGGTCATGACAGTCGATGAGGCCGGGCAGCAGGGTCAGCCCGGATACGTCCACCACTTCGGTGTCCGGAGGAAGGCTCACGGCCCCTCGCGGCCCGACGGTATTGATACGATCTCCGCCGATGAGCACAGTGGCGTCGTTGACCACCGGCCCTCCGGTGCCATCGATGAGGTTGGCTCCGACTAATGCTCGCATGAGACACCTTCCGCGCTGTATTTCGTCATACAGCGGAGCTGACGTGGCTCCGCCGGGGTGAATCAGGGGCTGGATCGACTGAGGAACGTTGTGATGCTAAACAAGGGCGCTTCCCTTGTCAAGCCTGGCGGATGCCCGCCTTCACTACCGGCCCCTTCCTTTCTTCGACAGGCTTAGCGCGAGCAGACAGTAATTCCAATGCTGCCTGGTTCATGTTAAGGGAGGGTGGGGGGATTCTGATGCAAACCCGGTCAAATTGAAAGGGATGAGGCGGCGGACTTTTGGCTATAATCTTTCTTAGTGGCCGGGAGTGAACGGGTTCCTACAAGGTGCACCCGCCGCGACTCGTGATAGCTATTCCAGGGGTGCGTGATGGACGGTTTTAGCATCGTGCGTAAGGTGATACTGCTCCTGGCATTGCTCGTCGCATTGGCCGTCACCGCGTGCGGGTCGTCCACCGGCAACATGATCGTTTTCGTGTCCACGGTGGACGGTGACGGGGAGATATACACGCTGAATGTCAAGTCGGGCGCGGCCACCGCGCTGACGGACAACCAGGGCCGCGACTTCGGTCCGCATTGGTCCCCCGACGGCAAGAATATTGTCTATCTGTCCGACCAGGCCGGCGATCTGGAAGTCAACTTGGTGGACGTGGAAGGGGAGACCCTCACCCGGCTGACCCATAGCGTCGGCGACGAGCGCTCCCCTCTATGGTCGCCCAGTGGCGATCGGCTCGCCTTTGTTTCCCAGCGGGATGACAACGCGGAGGTCTACCTGATGAACTCCGCGGGCGGTGACCTGACCCGAGTAACGTCTAACTCGGCCGAGGACCTGCTGGGAGACTGGTCACCCGACGGGGAGTGGCTGGTTTTCTTCAAGAACCCGGACGATGCGGAGAAGGGGTTGTGGCTGCGAAACCCCGATGGGGTGAACCTGGTCCACCTGACGGACGGGCAGGACTTTAACCCCGCCTGGTCGGCCAACGGCCGGGAAATCGCTTTCGTGCGGAACGAAGCCGGCAATACCGATATCTATGTCGTGAGCAAACCGAAAAACGGCACCTGGCAAGACAAGCCCGAGGTGAAACGTTTGACCTCCCATCAGGACGATGACCACTCACCGGTCTGGTCACCCGACGGCAAGACCATCGCCTTCGTATCCTACCAGGACGGCAACGCCGAGATATATTCCATGCCGGGCGACGGGTCCAATCAGCGCCGCTTGACCAGCAACGTGGCGGACGACCTGACCCCGGTCTGGTCTCCCGACGGCAAAGGGATCGCCTTCGTCTCCTATATGTACGGCGCCGGAGAAATCTTCGTGATGGGCTCCGACGGAGGCAACCAGCTCCGGCTCACCAACAACACCTCCGAGGACCATTCCCCGGACTGGTAGATTCAGCTTGCCGCAAAGCTGCCTGGACCTGCCGGGGCCGAGGCGCCACCGCATTTTCCTGGCCGGCGCCGGGACCACTACCTGACGTTGGCTCCCGCTGCCACTTTACCGTAGGGAGTGGCACACGGTGATGAGCAGACAAATACCGAAAGGGCGGTGGACCCCCCGCTACCGGCGGTGTTAAACTCCGGAGTACCGAGCTGGGTGAGTGTGGCGGAGAAGCAGCGCTTCTATGGCGCTCCATAGACGGAAACCGTGAAGGCATCCCCGTGAAGACACCCGCGTGAAGACATCCAATGGAACATAGCCGCATCGCACGCCTGATGGGCCACCTGTGGTCCCCCGTTGCCGCGGTGACCAGCCAGTGGCAGGGGAAGTCCAACGCCCAGATCGCGGTGGCCATCGGCGCCGCGTCCATCGTACCCAGCATGCCTCGGGTGGTCGTGCAGATATACAAGCGGAACTACAGTCACGGGCTGATCTACGGCAGCGGAGCTTTCGCGGTGAACTTTCTCCGCCAGGACCAGCTGGATCTGGTTACCGGGTTTGGCCTGGTGTCGGGCCGGGACCGGGACAAGCTATCCACGGTAGAGTACGATCTGAAGTCGTCGGGCAGCCCGGTCCTCCGGGACTGCTGGGGGTACCTGGACTGCCGGGTGGTCAACGCCATGGACGCCGGAGACATGACCTGCTTTCTGGGTGAGGTGCTGGAGGGCGACACCGTCACCGAAGGCGAGCCCCTCTGGTGGCGGGATGCGGCGCGGCGGCTGCCGGCGGCGGTGATGGCGGCGTGGACCCTGAAGATCGGCAAAGAGATCCAGCACTCCATGTCCCAGATGGCAGAGATCGATTTCACCCCTTGGCAGCCGGGCGGCCGGACCCCTTGAAAGTATCGAATACACCCGGTGAACGTCTTGCCCTGTGTGCCCCACCGCCGACCCACGGCCCCACAGTCGACCCGGCGCTCCGGATTCTCCGCCCAAGCCGGGACTCTGGATTCTCCTTGCTCCGGGCATCGGGGCGCTTTCAGAGATGAGTGCCGTCGAAGACGTGATCCGTAAGATCCACGATTCGCCCCGGCAGGCGGTACTGGCCGTCTCCGGCGCGGGCAGCCAGGCGGTCGCCTGGCTCTTGGGCGTCGCCGGTGCATCACGCACCCTTCTGGAGGTGGTGATACCCTACGGGAGGCTTTCGATGATCGACCTCCTGGGGTGCGAGCCAGACCAATTTGTGTCCCAGGAAACCGCCAGGGCCATGGCCCGGGCCGCCTACCGGCGGGGGATGCGCCTGCGGGAAGGCGAGCCTCCGGTCGTCGGCTTGGCCTGCACCGCCGCAATCGCCACCGACCGGCCGAAACGGGGCGCCCACCGCTGCTATATCGCCGCCTGGGACGATGCCGGAACGGCCTCGTATAACCTCCGCTTGGCCAAGGGCCACCGGGACCGGGCGGGTGAGGAAGAGCTGGTAAGCCGGCTGATTGTCCACGCCCTGGCCGGGGCTTGCGGATTGGAGCCGGGGCTCCCACCGGGCTTGAGCGGCGCCGACGACCTTGCCATCCAGCGAAAGCGCCATCCCAATCCTCTGAAGCGGCTTCTGTCCGGCGAGGCCGGTACCGCGACGCTTGGGCCCGACGGCCGGATGGTCGTGGACGGGGCGGCTCCGGAGGCCGTGCTGTCGGGGTCCTTTGCGCCCTTGCACCGAGGCCACGAGGAGTTGGCTCGCACCGCCGCGGAAATCTTGGACGTTGACGTGGTCTTCGAGCTATCGGTTACCAACGTGGACAAGCCGCCCCTCGCCGAGGCCGAAATCAGGCGGCGGTTGGGCCAGTTTGCCAGCGGGGAGCGCGTGGTGCTAACCCGGGCGGAGACTTTTCACAAGAAGGCCGTCCTGTTCCCAGGGTGCACGTTCGTCATCGGCTGGGATACGGCGGTGCGCCTGGTTGCGGCCCAGTACTACGGCGGAGAGGAGTCTGCGATGCTCCTGGCGTTGGCCGAGATAGCGGCTGCCGGATGCCGCTTTTTGGTGGCCGGCCGGGAGGACAGCGGCGCGTTTCGCACCCTGGAGGACGTGGCCATTCCACCGGGATTCAGCCCGCTTTTCCAGAGTATCCCCGAGGCCCGGTTCCGGGCGGACATCTCCTCCACGGCGTTGCGCTCCCGCGACTGACCGGGACCGCCAATCGGGCTTCCGGGCCGGCCATCCGTACTGGTCATTTTCAATTGACACTAAACCCTGGCGGATGTATATTGAATCCAAGGCGTCGACCCCGGAAGCCCGATTGGCGGTCCGAGTACCTACTCCGAAGGAATGGAACCTCACCCCAGTATAATTCTCCAAGCTTTCAATGCGGACCTGTTCGCCGAGAACTGGGCTGCGGTTGCTATCTCCGCTGGGATCGCGGTGGTGGCCATCGGGGCTATGTTCGGGGCGTCGCGGATTCTGTCATCCCGGCGGCAGTCCGAGTTGAAGCTTACCTCCTACGAGTGCGGAATCCCCGCCGCCAGGTATATATGGTCCAACATCCACGTCCGGTTTTACATCTTCGCCATACTTTTTCTGATCTTTGACGTGGAAGCCGTATTCCTGTTTCCCTGGGCCGTAATATTCCTGCAGCAGAAAGCCACCGCGGCCAACTCGGTTCCTTTCTACGCCATGATGCTGTTCCTGGGCGTGCTCTCTTTCGCCATAGTCTACGCCTGGAAGAAGGGGTCTCTCGATTGGCAGAGGTGACTCTGGGGCAAGGCAATCGTCCGGCTTCCTCTCTGTTGGACCGGACTTTGTCTGGGATGGTGCCCGGCGTAATCACCACCACCACAGGCCAGTTGTTCGCCATGGCCCGCAAGTCTTCTCTGTGGATGCTGAGCTTTGGGCTGGCCTGCTGCGCCATTGAAATGATGTCTACCTACATGGCCCATTACGACTTCGACCGGTTTGGCGTGGTGACGTGGCCCTCGCCCCGCCAGTCGGACGTGATGATTGTTGCTGGGACGGTGGTCAAGAAGATGGCCGACCCCATCCGGCTGCTTTACGAGCAGATGCCGGAGCCGAAATGGGTCATCGCCATGGGCAGTTGCGCCACCAACGGAGGGCCCTATTACCGGTCCTACTCGGTGGTGATGGGGGTAGACCACGTGATCCCCGTGGACGTGTATGTTCCGGGCTGTCCGCCCCGTCCGGAGGCACTGCTGTACGGTATCCTCAAGCTCCAGGAAAAGATCATGCAGGACGCCAAAGAGAGTGGCGGAAAATAGTAACACCAAGCCATCGGATTCGGCTCAGGACGAAGGCCAGGGCTTGAGCCAGTCCAACCGGGAGCTGCTTGCGGTGTCCCGGGAGGTGTTCAAAGATTTCCATCCGGTGCCGGGCGTCCTCCACGACCTTCCGCAGATAGCCATCGAACCCGGGGACACCGAGCTGGTGTGCCGGTTGGCCAAAGAGGACCCCAGGCTTGCCTTGAATCAGCTCCTGTGCCTGGCCTGCGTGGACTACAAGGAGTATTTCCAGCT
>CAJWBT010000091.1 GCA_913020235.1 uncultured Chloroflexota bacterium | reverse complement strand
GCGCCGGCCAGCCCCGCCACGAACATGTTTCCCAGCATCGCCAGGCCCAGCACCAGTCCCAGCACAGGTATGCCCTTCCACAGGAAGGCCACCACGCCTACCACCACACCCAGTGTGGCCCCGTTTATCAACCCAAGGGCCAGCTCCCGGAGCAATACCCGGAGACCTATCTGCCTGGGGACCTCTCCCAGCGCCATACTTCGCACTATCAAAGTGACCGTCTGGGTGCCGCCGATGCCGCCTTGTCCGGCCACGACCGGCAGGAAGGCCGCCAAAACCACCACCTTGGCGATCGTGGACTCGAAGATGCTGATCACCAGCGCGGCCAGCAGAGCCGTAGCCAGGTTAATGTAGAGCCACGGCAGGCGGCGGCGCAGGGAGTTGCGCAGCGGTCCCATCACCCGCTCCCCGGCGACTCCGGCCATCCTATACATGTCCTCCGTGGCTTCCTCCTCCACCACGTCCACCATGTCCTCGGCCAGGATAACGCCGGTGAGCTGGCCGTCCCGGTCCACCACGGGGAGCTGGCTCAGGTCATACCGCTCCATCAAGCGGGCGCACTCCTCCTGGTCCGTCTCGGCGTTGACCGAGATGACCTGCCGGTTGGCTATATCCCCTACCAGCGAAGTGGGCCGGGCCAACGCCAACCTGGTCAGGCTGAGGGAACCCACCAGCCGGCCCTGGTCGTCCACGACCAGGAGCGAGTTGATGCTCTCCGCGTCGGGCCCCAGCAAGCGGAGCTGATCCAGCGCGTTGGGAGTGGTAACCGTCTCCCTAACCACCGGATAGCCGAGGGTCATCAGCCCGCCGGCGGTGTCCTTGCGGTACCGGAGGAGCGAAACAATCTCGTCGGCGTCCTCCATCACCTGGAGAATCTGCTCGGCTCTATCCTCGGGTAGGAGCTGGAGAATGTCCGCCGCCGCATCCGGCTTTGTTTCTTCGAGGATTTGAGCCAGCACCCCGGCGGCCAAACCCTGGGACAGCTCCGCTGCCTCTTCCGGTTCCAGGTGCTCGAGGATCTCCGAGGTTTCGTCAGGGGAGAGGCCGGCCAAGAGTTCGAGGCGAGGACCTACGGGCAGACCCATCAGAACTTCGCCCTGGTCCACCGGGTGAAGCTGGCTGAACCGGTTCAGCGCCGTTTCGCGGTCTTCGACCTCCAAGAGTTGGCGGACAACCGACACAGCGGCCCGCACAAGCTCCTCGCTGGAGCGGGCCGCCCCCTCTGCCTGGCCGTCCGGTGGCCGGTTCAGCTCCTGGTCCATTTCGTCCTTTGTGGCCTATGTTTGCTCTGACACAGCGGGCGCCGGTGCCGGCGCCAATCATGTGAACCGCCCGCGGATATTACTGACCGGGGGGAGGTGTTACCCCGTCCTGTTTTTCGCGGGCTGTGTCGTGCCGGGCGCAACGCTGCCCCTGAGGTCCCTGCTTTGTCAAAGGCACGGATTGGCGCGTCACCAGCGGGCCGCAGGGAGCCTCTTTTCAGGGAAGGGCTGGTTGTGCACGGGCAACTTACAGAATTGTACTCTGCGGGGCAAGCGGTGTTAAGGGCGTTGCCGGGAGCCCGGATAATGGGCCCGCGGGGCCATCTCTTGAGAGGAGGAGACCCCAATGCTGTTTCCGGTACAAATGCGCCATGACGGCGCACATTTCCCCGGCTATCACGCGCAAGTGCTACCCAAATGGGTAGAGGCCCTTGATCGCCGGCACGAGATTACCGCCCAATTGGGCGTGAAGCCGCACGGGATGCACAGCGCGTTGCCCGAGCACAAAGAGGTGGCCATTGCGGAGGCCGACTCTCCGGCCCAGATCGCCGGTTTGGTGATGCAGTTGCTCCCGGGCGAGCCAGCGGAGATCAAAGTGACCCCCGTGACTCCCGTAGAGGAGATGCTGGCAATGGCCCGGCAGATGTCCGGCGGCTAAGCGCTGGTGGACTCTACCCTACCGTGAACTCCTCGATCATGCCTAGGACGGCGTGGGGTGCGCCGGTCGCCACGTCTTCCACAAAGCAGACCAGAGCGTAGTTGCCCGGAGCATAGTTGGCGGTGAAGAAGCCGCCTCCGCCGTTGGCGATGGATTGGAATCCACCGAGGGGCAGGCCCGGCGGCGGACCCTCCGCGCCTGGCGCGAAGGCGGCCATGAAGTCCAGCGCCGTGGCGCCGGGCGCCAACTGCACCAGGAAGGCTTCGTGGTCCTGGGGTCCACTGTTCGTTACTTCGATGGTATGGGTGCCGGCCGTGATCGGCTCCGACAACTTAAAGCCGAAGTCGAACATATCTACGGTCAGGTCGCTGTCGGGCTCAGCCGCCAGCGGCCCGGTGGCCTCCGTGACGGTGAGGGGAGTCGCCATGCCAAGAGCGAAGTGCGGGACGCCTTCCCCATTGGGGACGAAGCAGATCATGACGTAGTTTCCCGGCTGCAGGTTCAGGGTCGCGGTGCCGCTCCCACCGGGGGCCAACACCGAGACACCCCCCGCGGACTCGATCCCCGGCGGTGGAGGGGCCCCCGGCCCTTGCGCGAAGGCGGCCATCAGGTCTTCCGAGGACGTGCCCTCCGGCAGTTTGATAAGCTGCTGGTGGTGCAGCTCCTGCCCTTCGTTGGTCAGGCTCATGCGGGTCATACCCGCCGGGATGCTGCTTGGCCCGGTGTAACCAAAGTCGATCGCGGCGAAACTGACTTCGTTGATCTGAGGAACGGGAGTCGGAGTCGGTAACGGGGTAGACGTGGGCCGGGGCGTGGCGGTCGCCGCGTCCCCGCAGGCGGCCAGCGCCAACACTGCAATAACGACCAGGGTTAACCATCAGGGTTAACCATATTGTAGACCGCATGCGTGACTCAACCTCCGTAACAAGCACTTTGCGCCATGGAGTTTATCATCAAGAAGCCGACTGTCAACTAGGAACACTCTGTTCACGACAGCACTGGCCCTCTGGCTGCGACTCAGAGACGATGGCTGAGTCTATTTTCGTTCTTCAAGAGACTCGTTTATGATAGTATTGGCGTGAGGCGGCTGAGGGCCCAATTGCCCTCTCCGGTGCGCACCGCGACACACTGGACACTATCGAAGGCGGAAGGCTGACATCCTATGGCGACCCCACTCGTGCTCGATATGATCGTAGAGATGGTGAACCAGGCCGTGGCTCAGGCCCGCCGGGACGGGCTGCTTCAGCTAGAAACCGTGCCCGAAATTCAAGTGGAGCGGCCGTCCAATCCCGAGAACGGCGACTTTGCCACCAGCCTGCCCTTGCGCCTGGCTCGGGCTACCCGCATCAATCCACTGCAGCTTGCCGAGGGTCTGGCCGGTTATATCGACACCGGCGACCAGGTGGAGCGGGTGGAGGCGGCGGCTCCCGGCTTCGTGAATTTCTACCTCCGAGACCGGTGGGTTCAGCAGCAAGTGGAGACGGTCCGGCAGGCCGGCTCGGAGTACGGCAACGTGGATGCCGGCCAGGGCCGGCGGATGATGGTGGAGTTCGTCAGCGTCAACCCCACCGGCCCGGTCCACGTGGGCCACACCCGGGGCGCGGTTCTGGGCAGTGCCTTGGCCAACATCCTGGCCGCTGCCGGCTACCAGGTAACCCGGGAATACTACGTGAACGACGCCGGCAACCAGATGGAGGCGTTCTACCGGTCCCTGTACGCCCGGTATAGGCAGGCGTTGGACTTGGCGGCGGAACTGCCCGCCAACGGCTACGTGGGCGATTACGTCATCGAACTGGGCCGTGAGATGGCGGAGGCCGAAGGCTCCCGCTACGCGGAAATGGAGGAGTCACAGGCTGTCCGGGAGATCGGCGACGTTGGGCGGGCAAAGATGGTGGACCTGATCCGGGAAGACCTGGCTCAGATCGGCGTGGTGTTTGACCAATGGTTCAGTGAGCGGACCCTGTACCAGGAAGGGCGGTACGACGAAGCCCTGCAGATACTGCGGGACAAGAACTACCTCTCCGAACGGGAAAACGCCCTGTGGTTCAACTCCACCATGCTGGGCGACGATAAGGACAACGTGGTCGTACGCTCCACGGGGGAGCCGACCTACTTCGCCTCGGATATCGCTTACCATTACGACAAGTTCGTCAAACGCGGATTCGACGGCGTGGTCAACATCTGGGGGGCCGACCACCAGGGCCACGTTCCCCGGATGAGGTCCGCGGTGACGGCTCTGGGGATCGACCCGGAGCGCCTCACCGTGCTGATCTCCCAGATGGTCACGCTGAAGCGAGGCCATGAGGTAGTCCGGGCCTCCAAGCGCACCGGCGATTTCGTAACCCTTCGGGAGTTGGTCGACGAAGTGGGCGTCGACGCCTGCCGTTTCTTCTTCTTGGCCCGCAGCCCGGCAACCCAGATGGAGTTCGACCTGGAGCTGGCCAAACGGGAGTCATCGGAGAACCCGGTGTACTACGTCCAGTACGCCCACGCCCGCAACGCCGGCATCTTGAACCTGGCGCGCAGCCGCCAGATCGATTGGAGCGGCGGCGACGTGACCCTGCTGAACGATCCCAGCGAGCTGGCCCTCATCCGCTCCATGCTGCGGCTGCCTGAGCTGGTGGCCAGCATGGCCCGAACTCTTGAGCCCCACCATCTGCCCCACTACACGATGGAGTTGGCCGGCGCCTTCCACTGGTTCTACGAGAATTGCCGTGTCATCTCCTCCAAGCCGGAGGACGCGGACATGAACCTGGCCCGTTTGAAGCTGGTGGAATCGGCTCAGATCGTCTTTCGCCGGAGCCTGGAACTCATGGGCTTGAACGCACCGGAGCACATGTAGCTCTTCGGCTCACCCTGTTCCAAACCAACACGCCAGGCGGCAAATCGCCCCTCACCGCCGCTCCGACGGAATCGGGGCCAAGGTGAGGGGCGTGGTTATTGAAGCAAGGTGATCTCTGGCAGGCCGGCGGGGCTGTTTCCCCGTAGATGTATAAGCCCTGATTTATACCATTGATAAGATTGGGTTACGATATACGCAGGTATATCGGGCCCATGAGTAATATTAGATTGCGTTGCCCTAGAATGTGGTGTACTATCGGCGGAAGCTGTCTTCCGCGTTCACTTTTCGGGGTAGCTCAGTGAGGATGGTTAACGCGCCGGGTACGGCGGCTGCCGCGCGCGAGGCGGATGCGGCCTCTTCGCAGCCGGGCCAAGGGGGGCTTGTGTGATGCTCAAGAGAGTCAACTTGCAGTGGGCCTGGGGTGGCATGGTTGAATTGGGGCTGCGTTGGCCCAAGGCCGTCCTCCTGGCGGCCGCGCTGATCACCATGGTCCTCGGGGCGCTCATCTACCTGGCCGAGATAGATACCGACCCGGAGAACATGCTTCCCTCGGATGACCCGGTGCGCACGCTCAACCGGTCGATGCGGGCTGAGTTCGGGTCCAGGGACATGGTCGCCCTCGGCGTTATCGACGAGGGCGGCGTGCTTACCGGTGAGGTGTTGACCGCCTCCGCCCGGCTGATCGATGAGATCGGGCGGCTGGACCGGGTCGTACCTGAGGGGATTGTCAGCTTCAAGTCGGCGGCAGCGGTCCCGGAGGGCGATCTCTCACAAGATGACGTGGACCGGATCAGCCGTGCGGTGGACCAGGACCCCCTCCTGGCCGGACGGGTCATTTCGCCGGACAAGCTGGGGCTCGCCATCTACATTCCCCTGGAAAGCAAAGACGCGGCCAACTCTGTCGCCTCTTCCATAGAGGAGCTGCTGGACCAGAACGGCGGGCCGGACACGACGAAACACTACCTCGCCGGCCTGCCCCTGGCGGAAGAGGCCTTCGGCCGCGACATGTTCCTGCAAATGGCCCTACTGGCCCCCATGGCCGGCATGCTGATCTTCGTCCTCATGCTGTTCTTCTTCCGCAAGCTTAGCCTGGTCGTAGGGGCGATGCTGGTGGCCATGCTCAGCGTGACGTGGACCATGGGACTGTTGACCGGAACCGGTTTCTCCCTCCACATCATGAGTTCCATGATCCCAATCTTTCTGATGCCCATCGCCATCCTCGACAGCGTCCACATCCTGAGCGAGTTCTTTGACCGCTACCCTCAATACCAGGATCGGCGGGAGACCCTTCGGGCGGTCTATAAAGACCTTACCGTCCCTATCTCCTACACTTCTGTCACCACCGCGGTGGCCTTCGCGTCGCTGTCCCTGACCCCAATTCCACCCGTACAGGTATTCGGTCTATTCGTTGCCTTCGGTGTTGTCGCCGCCTGGCTGCTGACCATCGTTTTCATACCGGCCTTCGTAATGAGTCTGAGCGAGGAGGGACTCAAGCGGAGTCTGGCGGGCGACGCCCCGCGACGAAACCGCGTAATCACCGCCGGGCTGAGCCGGCTGGGCAATCTCGCCTCCAAGAGGAGCCCGATTATCCCGACGGTCTTCCTGCTGCTGGCCGTCGCCGCTGTGCCCGGTGTGCTGCGGATCACGGTCAATGACAACCCGGTTCGATGGTTCAGAAGCGGCAGCGAGATTCGGGTGGCGTCGCAGGAGCTGAACCGCCATTTCCCGGGGACCTACAACGCCAGCCTCCTCTTGGAAGCGGATGAGCCGGGACTGCTGGCCGATCCTGAGGTGGCGGCCTCCGTGGCGGCCCTGCAGGACCTCTGGAGAGGTTTCGGCGCCGTCGGGCAGAGCATCTCGTACGTCGATGTGGTCGCGGCAGGCCAGGCGGGTGAGGCGATCCCGGGAGACCGGGACGACATAATCCGATCATTGGCGTCGGCCGCGGCCGCGCCCGGCGGCGGTGGTGTCGCCGGCCTGATTACTGAGGATTACCGCAAGGCCAACGTGCAGATTCTGATGCGGGAAGGCGACAACAAGGTGATGCAGCGGGTGGTGGACCGCACAGAAGCGTATCTTGACGGCCAGCCGCTGCCTGCCGGTGTTCGCACCGCTTGGGCCGGCGAGACCTACCTCAACCTGGTCTGGCAGGACAAGATGGTCTCCGGTATGTTGAAGGCCTTTCTGGCCACTTTCGCGGTGGTCGTGCTCTTGATGGTGGCGCTCTTTCGCTCCTTGCGCTGGGCGTTGCTGGCGATGTTGCCCATGTCCATCACGATCCTGTTCGTGTACGGGGCGATAGGGTTCGTCGGCAAAGACTACGACATGCCCCTGGCGGTCCTCTCCACGTTGGTGTTGGGAATTGGCGTCGATTTCGCCATTCATTTCATTCAGAGATACCGGGAACTGGTGAAGGAAACGCCGGGCGGCCGGGGCGCCGCCCTGAGCCGGATGTTTGAAGAGCCCGCCAGGGCGCTAACGAGAAATGCCCTGATCATCGCCATCGGGTTCGCCCCCATGGTTTTCGCCGCCCTGGTCCCTTATGTGGTGGTCGGCGTGTTTCTCGCCACCATCATGTTGCTGAGCTGGCTAACCTCTCTGCTGCTGCTGCCGGCGGTTATCTCGTTGTTCCAGAAAAGGGGGGAAAGCGTGGCCTAGTACTCAGTCAACCTAAATCTGCAATTGTCATTTTGAGCGAAGCGAAGAATCTCAGCGTAACGATAAGATTCCTCGTCGCTCTGCTCCTCGGAATGACATCCTTTCAAAACCAAGTTGACTGAGTACTAGGCCTTCTCAAGGCGGCGAGCGAAACGATGAAACAGGGGCCCGGAGGCCGCCGAGATCGTGGCCCGCCTGGAAACCCCACACGGGGCGCATAACAGTCAGTTTATGCCAACCATGAAGACCCTTACGATACAGGTGAGCCTACCGGCAAACTACACCGAATGGGATTGCCTTTTCCCAGGCCTTGAGCTACTATCGACATGTAGCCCCTCAAATATCTAACTCCTCCGCCTATTTGACCTGGGTAACTTTAACGGCGGGGCCGATAGCTGGGAACGGATGCGGGCGATCACACATTTCAAACGAGACTGACGTTTGCCAGTGGAGGTGAGGCGATGGCAACGCGGATGACTCCTGAAGTGGACACTCTTCGGCGAGAGATTCAGGGCAAATACACGGAAGTGGCGACGAACCCCGAGCGCACTTTCCACTTTCATCATGGGCGGCCCCTGGCTCAGATACTGGGCTACCCTATGGACCAGGTGGACGCCATGCCCGCCGGCGCGGTGGAGTCTTTTGCCGGGGTCGGCAACCCCTTTTCTCTGGGCCCCTTCCAACCGGGAGAGACGGTGCTGGACCTGGGGTCCGGAGGCGGCTTTGACTGTTTCATCGCCGGGCAATCCGTCGGGCCGGCAGGACGGGTCATCGGAGTTGACATGACCGACGCCATGCTCGCCAGGTCCCGCGCCACCGCCCGGGAGATGGGCCTGGACCAGGTGGAGTTTCGCC
>CAJWBT010000090.1 GCA_913020235.1 uncultured Chloroflexota bacterium | reverse complement strand
CCTCCAAGATGTCATCCGGGGAGTTTACGGATCCCCCGGCCAATGCATCCCTTACCGAGCGGCTGGCCTCCTCCCCGCCGCAGCCGGTAACCCCGTCCATGACCACGTCCAGGAAGGCGTTGCCACCCAAACCCCGCGTGAGGTAGCTATCATCACCGTGAATGGAGTTGTCCTGGAGGGTTGCCACTTCACTGGCGAGCATATCTCTTGCCCCCGGGGCGCCCATGGGACATCGAATCGCCCCTCGGTACCGCAGTTTGCCGGGTTCGATTCCCTGGGTCAAACATTGAATACCGCCAACTCTGCTTCCGGTTGGAACAAAAAGCGTTGCCAATACTCGCCCCGTAGCCAGCCCAGAGCTTCGGCCCAACCTCGCCGGGCCTGCTCCAGGTCGGGCAGCCGGCAGTTCTGTTCCCTGAGAACTTCCAGATAGGTAGTCATGTCGCGGCGAAAGCCGCCGAAATCGCCGTAGGACCGGCCGCGGACCTTCTCGAACATCGGGAGGGCCGCTTCTCGGAGCGGACCGGCCGCCTCGCCGAAATCCCGGGACATCTGGTCCAATTCTTGCTCGAATCGTACCACGGGCCGAAGTCCATGGGGCTCCCGATACCCCGTGGCTTCGGAGGGAGGGCGCCGGGGAGTGGTGTAGAACTTGAGCATTTCCAGATAGAAGTCATGGATATCCCGAAAGGGAGTGCCTTTGGAAGCAGAGTCGATGTCTCTCTCTATCAAGTCGCCGCAATCGATGACGGTGATGCGTCCGGAGGCCGGCTGGTAGAAAACGTTCTGGGGACGGAGGTCCAATAGGATGTAACCGGCCTGGTAGAACCCCTCTTCCACGTCCAGCAATTGCCGGTGAATGGGGAACGGTGGCTGGGTGTCCGGCTCAACCAGCGGGAAAAGAGCGAAGAGGTTTTGCCCGGCGCCAACCGGCACCCCGGTGATGCGGGCCATGGGGTCCCCGACCAGAGGAATGCCCCGGGCACGCTCTTCCACGGTTACCCGGTACTCTTGCCCCAGGGAGTCGCCAAAATACGCGTCGTGGAGGGTCCGCTCGGTGTAGCCAAGAACCGGGGCCACCAGGGGAATCGCGCGGCCCACTTCCTGGCGAGCCCGCAGGGTGCGGTCGGTGCGCTCTTCAATGCCGGCATGAATTCGGCGTCTGACCATTTGGGGCTGGGGCCGCTTCAGCACCACCTGCTGCCCGGTTTCCCGGTCGACGGCTGCCCGCACCTCGTAGTCGGCCCCGGAGCCCAAGGCCCCGCCCAGTTCGTAGCGGTTCAGGTCCACCTGCTCCATCAGCAACAATCACGCGTACCCTGGCCCGTCGCCGTCCGGTGTTTCGACGGACCCATGATGCCGGCTAAACTTGCGGGTCGAACCTGCGAGTCAGGCACGCGATCAAGTATAGCACCCGGTGCATTTCGGTGGCGGAGGCCGTGGGTGGGCGGGGCACGTCGCCGTTCTGGGTGGCCCAGTGAACGGGTAGAGTAGGGCGGGGCAATCTACTGCTGAGGAAAATCGCGCTGAAATGCCAGAGACGCCCAGTCCTCCTGGGACCATTGCTGGATCAGGGAGCAGCCACGCGATTCCAGGGCGTTCACCACTTCATGTCTCTGGCTCTTCAAGAGGCCTGAGGCGACGAAGACTCCCTGGGGCCGCAAAGCCGTGAGGATGAAAGGACCGCGATCACAGACGGCCCGGGCCGATATATTGGCCACCGCAACGTCGAACTGCTCCGGACCCACCAGAGGATGAGGTACCGTACCCTGGCTCAGGGCCACCTGTCTCGCCGTCCGAGTGCGGCGAAAATTCTGCCGGGCGGCCCGAACTGCCTCCGGATCTATGTCCAGGGCCACGACGCGGGCAGCCCCCAGTTTCACGGCGGTTATGGCCAGTATCCCGGAGCCGGTGCCCACGTCCAGGACCGACATGCCGGGCTGTACAATATGCTCCATCGCCTCCAAACAGGTGTAAGTCGTCGGGTGGTACCCCGTTCCGAAGGCCATACCAGGGTCGATCTCGATAACAATTTCGTCTCGTCCGGCCTCATGCTCGATCCAGGTAGGCCTTATCACCAGACGCCGGCCTACCCTCAGCAAGTCGAAGTGGGATTTCCAAGACTCCTGCCAGTCTTCGTCCCCGGCCAAATCCCTGATCCGCAGCTCGCCCAGCGGCTCCAGGGCGGAGACCAGTCTGACGCCAACCTCGATGCGGGCCAGCCGCTGCCTGGAGGTAGCCGGCAAAAGGGTCCGGAGCATGATGCGGTCGGGCCCGTCTGCTTCCATGGTCAAGCTGCGCCCATACCGGCTAAACAGGTACGAGATGGGTTCCACGTACTCATGGGGTACGCCGATGCTAAGCTCCCGCCAAGCCACCTGTCCTCCTGACGCAAAAAGCCCGGGAGCCTAAACCACCCGGGCGTTGGAAACTACCGGCCACAGACCATGAGAGATCACGCAGCTTGGGCCCACCGAGGCACAGGGTACCGGCATCCGAGGACGCAGCAAGGTGCCACGGCGCTCAGCCCCAAGCCCCCTTGATCCGATCGAAAATCCCCTTGTCCTGGTCTTCGTCCTCTCCCACATCCCCGTCCGATGGCTCCTCTGGGCCGGCCTTGGGGTCCATCGAGCGGGCCAACTCCTCGAGGAGTTTCCGCTGCTGTGGGGTGAGGCTGCGGGGTACCTGTATATCTACCAACACCTTAAGGTCACCGCGGCGGGCGCTGTTGACGTGTGGAACACCTTTGCCGCGAAGCCGGAACTCGGCTCCGGGCTGGGTCCCATGAGGTATCTTGATGCTCTCACCGTCGCCGTCCCTGTCTAGGGTAGGTATCTTTTTCTCCACGCCCAAGGCGGCCTCGGTCACATTTATGGGCAGGCGGTACAGCAGGTCGCTACCGTCCCGTTGGAAGAGATCGTGCTCCTGGACGTCCACGTGGACATACAGGTTGCCGGCCCTCCCGCCGTCGTTGCCGACGTCCCCCTCGCCGTTCAGGCGCACCTGCATTCCGCCCTCGACGCCGCCGGGTATTCGCACCGCGATCTTGCGCTTGCGTCGTTCCAGGCCGCCGCCCCGGCATTCGCTGCAGGTGGTCTGAACGATACGGCCCCGACCCTCGCAAGTAGGACACACGCTGACCTGGGTGAACTGGCCAAAGATGCTACGCTGGGCACGGCGGACCTGGCCGGCGCCTCGGCAGGTTTGACAGTCGCTGAGCGGGGTTCCCGGCTCGTTTCCCGCGCCTGAGCAGCGCTGGCATCGCTCCAGACGGTTGACCTCCACCTGGCGTTCGGCGCCAAAGACCGCTTCCTCAAAGGTGAGGACTACGCGATGCTGAAGGTCGCCACCCCTTTGAGCCCCGCGACTCCGGCGGCCCGAGATATCTCCGAAGAAGGAGTCGAAAATGTCCCCAAAGCCGCCAAATACGTCGAAGCCGTCGAAGGGGCGGTCGAAGCCGCCGTTGGAGCCCGCGCCCGCGTGGCCGAAGCGGTCGTATTGAGCCCGCTTGTTCCCGTTAGACAGGACCTGGTAAGCCTCGTTAATCTCCTTGAACTTTTCTTCCGCGTCGGGACTCTTGTTACGGTCTGGGTGGTACTCCATCGCCTTCTTACGAAAGGCTTTGCGGATATCCTCTTCGGTACCGTCCTTCGATACCCCCAGGACCGCATAATAGTCCAGATTGGCCATGTAACGTCACCTGCTGTGTTTGGCGGGGCGGGGTTGCCCGCCATGCCATTCGATAGTATCCCATACATTATAGGGCAGCGGGCCGCGGGGCTCAATAGAAAAACAGTCAAGGTCTCTGGATGTTCTTGACGAAACGGGGGATCCGAAGCGGTGGAAGCGGTGTAGGACCGGCCTCAATTGGGCGTCCCAATGAACCTTGCAGGGCGGATGGAGAGCACCGGGAAAGATGCGGAGGGCTCGAACAGCACCTGCCTGAGAGTCAGTTCTCCTTGACAGGGTTGACGCTTGTCGTTACGATGTTAACACAAATTTAGTGACTCCTGGCTAGGCCAACTAGGCGGGAAGGAACGGGTGATACTGTGAGAATTATCATCGTTTTCCTGTCCGCACTGGCGGCCGCAGGGAAAGAGGTAGTAGCCCGGTTATTCGGTAGATCCAAAGCAGACGGTACGCAGACGCTAGAGGCCAGCGAAACGGCCAAAGGGATAATAGCCCAAGGTGAGGAGGAAAGGCGAAAACTTCTTCTTGCGGCGCAGGAAGAGGTGCTGAATCTACGCACCGATGCCGAGCGGGAACTCAAGGAGAATCGGCAAGAACTCAATCGGCAGGAGCGAAGGTACCTCCAAAGGGAAGAGCAGTTAGAGCGTAAGATCGAGGCTCAGGAAGATCAACAGCGCGGTCTCGCAGCCAAAGAAGCTGTGGCGCAAGAGGCCCTCAAAGAGGCAGAGGACCTAAAAGCCCAACAACGGAAAGCGCTGGAGGAGATAGCCAACCTCACAATTGACGAAGCACGCCAGCATGTAGTGAAGAGGGGTGAGGAGGAGGCTCAACACGACCTGGCGCGCCGTCACTACGAGCTAGAGAAGGAGTTCCAGACCAGGGCTGACGAGAACGCTCGCAAGATAATTAGCACGGCCATCAACCGTCTGGCTACTGATGTCGTTTCCGAGATAACTACCACTGTTGTATCCCTGCCCAACGATGAGATGAAAGGCCGTCTCATCGGCCGCGAGGGGCGGAATATACGTACCCTGGAATCGCTTACGGGTGTGGATGTCATAATCGACGACACCCCGGAAGTGGTAACCGTGTCCTGCTTCGACCCCGTCCGACGGGAGATAGCACGTCTCTCTTTGCAGAAGCTGGTTGCCGACGGACGGATACAACCTGCCCGAATCGAAGACATGGTCCACAAGGCTCAGGCGGAGATCGAGCAGACTATCTGGAAAGCCGGCGAGCAGGCCACCTTTGAGGTGGGTGTGAGCGGGCTGGATCCGGAATTGATCAAGCTCCTGGGCCAACTCAAGTACCGGTACAGCTACGGCGAAAACGTCCTGAAGCACTCCATCGAGGTGTCGTTACTCTCCGGTATGCTGGCCGCCGAAGCAGGTGCAAACGTGATGGTGGCCAAGATCGGGGGGTTGCTCCACGACATCGGCAAAGCCCTGACCCATGAAATCTCCGGACCCCATGCCGAGATCGGGGCAGAGATAGCCAAGAAGTACGGCGTTAACCACAGCTCCTACCGCGGCATCTTGGAACATCACAGCGACGAGCATGAAACCATTGAGTCGTTCCTGGTAGCCTCCGCTGATGCCATCAGCGCGGCCCGGCCGGGGGCCCGAAAGGAGTCCCTGGAGCTGTACGTGAAGCGCCTCCGGGATTTGGAAGGAGTGGCCACCAGCTTCAGCGGAGTCGAGCGGGCCTTTGCCATCCAAGCGGGGCGCGAGGTCCGGGTCATGGTGAAGCCCGACGACCTGGGCGACGTGGAGGCGGCCTCTTTGGCGCGTAATATCGCGAAAAAGGTCGAGGACGACCTGGTTTTCCCCGGGCAAATCAAGGTCACAGTCATCCGGGAAACCCGCAGCGTGGAATACGCCAAGTAGCGCCCGCGCTGACTTTCCGGTTCGCAGCCACCGCAGGCCGCTCGGGAAGCCTCCCGGCGGCCTGTAGGCAGGCGCAGTGACCAGACATCTCAAACGGTAGCGGGAACAGTTCTCAAAAGGGGATCCGGGAAGCCGCAGTAGCCGAAACCTGGGTCCCCTTTGACTGTTCCAGCGGCCTGGAAATGGGGAGCGATCGCTCTTGCGCATACTGATGATAGGCGACGTGATTGGCAAACCGGGTCGGCGGGCCTTACAGAAGATGGTGCCGCTCCTCCGCCAGGAATACAGCCTGGACCTGGTCATCGCCAACAGCGAGAATACGGCTGGCGGCTTCGGGCTCACCGTGGACACAGCCTACGAGTTGCTGGAAAGCGGCGTGGATGTCCTGACCTCCGGAAATCATATCTGGGACCAGAAAGAGATACTCCCCCATATGGACGGGGAGTTACCACTCATTCGCCCGGCCAACTACCCCAATGCCCCCGGCCGAGGCAGCCTGGTCTGGGGCGATGTGATGGTGGTCAACTTGATCGGCCGCGTCTTCCTGCCACCGCTGGATTGCCCTTTCCGCACCGCCGACCTTCTCTTGCGTGAAGCCGAAGCCGCGGGCGGCCCTCGGGTGATCATCGTGGACTTCCACGCCGAAGCCACCTCCGAAAAGCAGGCCCTTGGCTGGTACCTTGACGGCCGCGTGAGCGCCGTCCTGGGCACCCACACCCACGTGGGCACAGTGGATACCAAGATTCTGCCGCAAGGTACGGCCTATGTCAGTGATGTGGGAATGACGGGGCCGGCGGACTCGGTTATCGGCAGCGATACCAGCATGGTCCTGGAAAGGTTCCTTTCGGGGTTGCCGCAACGGCTGACGGTGGCGCGGGGACCGGTGGTGATGAATTCGATCCTGCTGGACATAGACGTAGAGTCCGGTAAGGCGCTGGCCATCGAACGTTTGGACCGAATGGTGACCTGATATGGGCGCACTGGTAGACCTGCATTTGCACACCACCGCTTCCGACGGCCGGCTCTCTCCCACTGAACTGATCCGCCTGGTAGCCAGTCAGGGGCTGCAGCAGGTATCCATATCTGACCACGATACCACCGAGGGCCTGGCAGAGGCCTACCGGGCCGCGAAAGAGTTCCCCGGCCTGCGGATAATTCCAGGCATCGAACTGAGCACCGACATCCCCGGTGATGAAATCCATATGCTGGGGTATTTCATTCACTACGAGGATGAGGAGTTCCAGGAGGTCTTGCGCCGGTTCCGCGCAGGCCGGGTGGAGCGGGGCCGCATGATGGTGGAGAAGCTGGCCACCCTTGGGGTCCACGTGGCCTGGGAGCGGGTGCTGGAGATCGCCGGCAACGGATCCGTGGGCCGACCTCACATCGCCCTGGCCATGGTTGAGAACGGCTACTGCGGCGAGCCCAAGGAGGCGTTCATCGAGTATCTGGGCCGCAACGGGCTGGCGTACGTTGAACGAGAGAAGGTGACACCCGAACAGGCGGTCAAGACGCTGACCAGGGTGGGTGGCGTGCCCGTCCTGGCCCACCCGGCCTATCTAAAGAACATGGAGGCCACCATCGCCGAGCTAAAGACCGCTGGACTGCTGGGCCTGGAAGTCCACTATGCCCAATTCGACGCGGATATGATCCGAAAACTCGAGCGGCTGGCAGCCCAATACGACCTCATACCCTGCGGGGGCAGCGACTACCACGGGCTTGGCAACACCGGTGAACCCTTGCCGGGTACCCTTGGACCACCTCTGTCGACGGTGGAACGCCTCGAAGAGGCAGCCATGAAACTGGCGAGGGCCTCCGGCCGCTAGCGTAACCCGGAGGTCCGGCTGCTCTCCCCGGCCGCTTTCTATGGAAATAGCAGGGCTGTACATCTACTCCTACCTGGTTGGGTCCATTCCCACCGCCTACCTAATGGGCAGGTTGGTCAAGGGCGTGGACATCCGGGGCTACGGCAGTGGCAACGTGGGTGGAGCCAACGTTTTCTATCACGTTGGGAAAGGGTGGGTGGCCCCCCTGGCTGTCGTTGAGGTCATTCTCAAGGGAGCTTCCCCTGTCTGGATCGGGCAGTATCTGCTGGGGTGGGAGCGCTCCTCGGCCCTTCTGGTGGCCGCCCCCCTGTTGGCCATCGCTGGAAACAACTGGTCGGTCTTCCTGAAGTTTCAGGGAGGCCGGGGCATCGCGGTCACAACCGGCACCCTTCTGGCCCTTTCGCCGTTGGTAATGGTGGCAGCTATCGCGGTTGCCATATCGGGGTGGGCCGTGACTCGAAGCTCGGGCGTCTGGGTGCTGATCTCCCTGGCATTGTTGCCCTTCTGGGCGATCCTCGTGGGAGCCCCGGGCATGATAAGCTGGTATTGTGCCGGGTTGCTGCTGCTGGTGGCTTTCAAGCGGCTGCTATCCAACTGGGCTCCACTGCCGGAAGATCTTCCGAAAAGGAAGGTGCTGTTCAACCGGTTGTTTCGGGACCGGGACGTGGACGACCGCGCCGAGTGGGTACACCGAATACCCGGCGGCGCCAAGTAGAGAGACTTCAGCCTGAGTCGAGGGTTATGGGCCAATCACAGCAGTCAGAGCAAGAACGGGAGATGGTCCACCACTGCCACTGGCACCCGACCGTGGAAACAGGGTTGTATTGCAGCCGGTGTGAAAAGCATGTTTGCACCCAATGCATGGTGCAAGCGCCGGTGGGTATCCGCTGCCGGGAATGCGGCAAAGCGGTACG
>CAJWBT010000089.1 GCA_913020235.1 uncultured Chloroflexota bacterium | reverse complement strand
GGTACGACCGTAGGAGCCTCTACTTCCTGGCAGCCCTGCATCTGGTCGCTGCCGTAATCTGGGGCGCGTAATTGTCGATTCTACCTAGACCGGAACCCTGTGTCAGGGGCCGGGCGGGCGCTTGCCGGTACCGATGACATCCCGCCTGAGCGGCGGCTCTCCAAGAGAGGTTCCCTCCAGCCCGGCAGGCCAACCCGGCGGGAAGCAGACAGGGCACACCAACACCCTCGGCTCCGGCCCAATTGACCAACTGAAATCTTCAGACTCGGTCTACCTCGATGGGGTGTGCGCGATTCCTCGAAGAAGATCACCTTGGCCCTACAGCGTTCGCCGGAGCCCCAGAGCCAAGAGAGTCACGTTGAAACTCTCGACCGCAACGGGGTTAGAGGTTGTCGTTCCCTTGGGATTCGACGAGTCGCGGATACCTCAGATTCTTGAATCAAAGGCTGATTGGATATCTAAACACATACGGAAGACCCATACAGTCAAGAAGCTGCGGCGGCCAAGGTTCATCAAGCTGAGGTCCATTCAAGAATGCTGGAGCATTGGATACCATGCGACTTCAGACAGCAGATTGACTGTCCTAGAGGGCGACGACCACACTCTGGCCGTTGAGGGCGCCGTGGATGACCCGCACCGAGTCGCAGAAGCACTCAATGAATGGCTGAAGAAGAAAGCCGGTGACGTATTGATCCCCTGGCTTCAACAACTTAGCCGAGATCTGTCCACCTCTTTCACCCGAGTCACCATCCGAAGGCAGAAGACCAGGTGGGGCAGCTGCTCGAAGCAACGCTCCATCAGCTTGAATAGAAACCTCTTGTTCTTCCCGGCGCATCTCGTTCGCTACGTCCTGGTGCACGAACTCTGCCACACCAAGCAGCTTAACCACTCCAAGAAGTTCTGGGACCTTGTCGAGCGGTACGAGCCGGATGCCAGAAAGCGTCGCCGGGAAATAGAGATCGAGGGAAGCAAAATACCCCCCTGGGCTTAGGCTCCGCCGAGGACGGAGCATCTTCCCCCTGAAGTCGTGGAAGCCACCGGGCCATCAAGGCCCAGGCGACAGAGGCTATCAAACAGATGGCGCGGCCCCACGCTGCTAGCACTAAGTCAACCTGAAACTGATCGTTGTCATTTTGAGCGAAGCGAAGAATCTCGTTGTTACGCTGAGATTCTTCGTCGCTCCGCTCCTCAGAATGACATCCTGTTAAAACCAAGTTGACTGAGTACCAGGGTATCGTTACCGGCCTCCCGATCCGCCGGTTCACACCACCTGGCCGGGCCGCATCATACTTTCCGCAGGTGCTCTCTGACGGTTTCCTCGTTCAGCTCGGTCCCCCAACCCGGCCCGGTCGGTACGGTCATCCGGCCGTTGATGATCTCCGGGGCGTTCGTGACAAGGTCGTCCTTCCATGCCACGTCATCGATGTCGATCTCCATGATTCGGACGTTCGGGATGACGGCGCACAGGCTGGCGGCGATAAACGACCCCAGATGGCTGTTGAAATTGTGTGGGGCTACGTTTAGCTGGTGTACCTCGGCTAGCTCAGCGACCTTCTTCGCCTGGCTGAAACCGTTCCACTGGATGTCGAGCATGAAAACGTCGGCGGCGTGCAGGTCGAAAAATGGCAGATATTCCCGCATGTGATGAAGGGTTTCGCCGCTGCATATCCTGGTGGATGTCGACTCCTTGATCTGCAAAAGGGCCTTGGGGTCGTGCATATCGATTTCAAGCCACAGCAGGTTGAACTGCTCCAGCACCTTGGCAATCCGCATGCAGCTCTCAGGTTTGAAATGGAAGTTGATGTCCAGATTGATGTCCACGTCTGGGCCGACGGCATCCCGGAACGTGCCAATGAGGGTTTCTATGTGCCGGAGCATCGGAGTCGTAACCACCTGGTCAGTGGTGCCGGGCCCGCCGGAGACGCCGAATCCGTAGACTGAAGCCGGCTCTCCGGGGATCACCATGTTGGTCTTGAGTGCGGTGAAGCCCCGCCGGACCACCTCGCGGCCCAGCGCCGTCACGTCTCCCATTGTCCTCATGGGAGGCGTGCCGATGATCTCTGAAGCGCGCGCTCTGGATGTACCGCAGTGGGACCAGTAAAGGCGGACCGTTTCCCGGGTTGGGCCGCCGAACAAGTCGACCACCGAGATTCCCAAGGCCCGGGCCTTGATATCGACCAGGGCCAGTTCAATCCCGGCGATTGCCCCGGCCGCTATGCCGCCCCGGCTGGAGCGCGTGGCCCGGTACATGTCCCAGAACCGCATTTCATAGGCCCTGGGGTCGGTACCTATCAGAAAGCGCTTGAGGTCCTGAACTGCGCCGGCGACGCCGTGAGGCGTCCTGCTGGTGCACTCGCCGAATCCTGTGATGCCTTCGTCGGTCTCGACCTTGACGAAGGTCCAGGGACGCCAGCCCGCGTCCACGATGAACGTCTCGATGTCCACGATCTTCATAGCACCCTCCGCGCTGTGGATAACACAGCCCGCATATTACCACGAGGACCGCCGGCTCGGCAGTCAGGATGGAGCTGGCCCGAGGCCGGCTGGCCTTGCTTCGCTGAACTGTATGCCGTGGCACCGAGGTTTTGGTCCATTCAAGATGGTTGAAAATAGAACTAACCTGAGCGAGGTGGGTTTGATTGACCGGGTCGTCACGGCGATGAGGGTGCGGCCGGCGACGCTTTCTTATCCTCTACTCGGCTGCATACTCAATCAACCGCTTCGCCAGCCGATGCCGGCGTTGCTCCGTCGTGGGCCTGGTCCCGGATTCCTCCACGTAGCATTCCACGGTAAAAAGCCAGGCTAACGGCGAAGGGCGCCATGTAGTAGACCGCGCGGAGGAGCACGGAAACCAGGACAGCCTCCTCCAGGGGCACCCCCAACAGATGGTACGTTCCAGCCATGGTGCCTTCCTGCACGCCCAGGCCTCCCGGGACCATGGACATGACCCCCAGCGCCACGCCGACAGCGAACCCCGTCACAATCACGCCCAGCCCTACGTCGCTGCCGAAGGCTTGGAAACAGACCCAGACCACCGCAACTCTGGCGGTCCGGTCCGCCAGGACCAGGCCCACGGGCAGGACCAACACGTGAGGCCGCTGCCGTACCGCCGCCAGGCCGCACCCCAGGGTCGCCTCAAAGCGATCCAGGGATGGCCCAATGTCGCGGCGGGTGGTCCAACGGCAGAGGGCTTGCGCCAGCCGCAGGGCCATCGACCGTACAGGCCCGAAAAAGAACACCACCGTCGTCAGAGCGAAGGCTACCCCAAGGACCCCGGTCCCGATACCCAGCCCCGCGGCCAAGCCAGGCGAAAGGGGGTAGGTCAGCAGCAGGTACGTCAGACCGGCCGGGATCAGAGCGAAGAACAGCAAGCTCTCCACGTAGGAGTGGAAGAGAGAGGGCGCCATGACATGGCCCGCAGGCATCCCGCGGCGCACCATCAGCAGTAGCCGCAGGGAGTGGCCCGCCAGCCCGCCGGCGGCGGCGATCATCGCTGCGGAAAGAAACCCGATTTCAAGGAGGTCCCTCCAGCCCAATCCGATGCCGAACGACCGGTTGATCAGGCTGAAGCTGCAACTCTGGAACAGATACGAGATGCCGGTTATCGAAAGGGCGAGGGGTATCCACTTCCACTCCCCTTGGGACAAGACTTCCCGGACCTCCCGCCAGTCCAAGACGACCAACAGCACGCCCGCCAGCGCCAGCATGACTACGGCCGCGGTTATGACCCGGTCTCTGCCTCCCAGGCGTCCTCTGAGATAGGCAATGGCCGCCGACCCGCCGCGGTCCAGGGCGGCACCTAACCCGCGTCTAAAGACCCCGGCAACCAGGAACCATGAGGCTCTAAGAAATGTCCTCAAATCCTCTCGCTACGCGCAGACCAAATGCAGGCCTCTGAACTTAGCAAGCCGGTACTCCGAGGGTAGCGAGGATCTGGGTGGCCCGCTCCCAGGAATAGTGGGGCTGACACGCCAGCACCTTCTCCCGGTCCACCGTCCCCCAAAGCGCCGCGCCGCTCTTGGCGCCGGCTCGGTAAGCGCACTCCACGTCCTGGCTGCCGTCCCCAACGTAAAGGGTTTCATCGCCGGTTACATCCAGAGCCTCCATAACTTCACGCAGGCCAAGGGGGTCTGGTTTGTAAGGCCGCCCGTCCGCCAGAAACAGGGTGTAGTCCAGAAACTGACCGATGCCCGTCTGGTCCAATTCCGATATGCCGAAGGAGGCGCGCTTGTCAGAGAAGACTGCAAGCCGGTAGCCGTCGGCTTTGAGGGCGCGGAGCATTTCCTCGATCTCCGGATACAAATGAGCCATTTGGGATACGGCATCATGGTAGAGTCCCACATAAATGTCCACCAGCGTTTGCTCGTCCTTACCAAAAAACCAGACCAGGTGCTGGCGGAACGGTCGAGAGAACTCTCGGGCGATTGCGGCCAGCCCCGGCCGGGGCAAACCCAGGGTGTCGGCCGTGCGTTGCATGAGCCAAACGTGCAGATCCCAGCTATTCCATAGGGTGAGGTCCCAGTCAAAGACAACCGCTTTCAATCCAACGCCCTTTTTGATATGTCAAATTCCACAGCGCCACCGGGCCCGCATCCCCCCGGTGGTCTTCCAAATGCTGTCTGCCTCAAGCGTGGTCTTGGAGTCCTGCCCGAAGGGCGGCCATCGCCCGCTCTCGGGGGTTGCCACCGCAGCGTTATCATCATAGCAGCTTGGAGAAGTTAATTTCATCGGCGCCGGAGCCGGTGGAACCCTATTGACTCCGATTGCATCATACAATTATGAGGGATACATCCAGTCCGTGAGGGCTGGTACCTATAGTCTATTCTCAATATAATCCGTGGAGGAGCCTTGAAGTTTCGCGGTGTAAACCACCTGGCAATGGTTACCAACGACATGGACAAGACCGTCCGATTCTACCGGGACGTGCTGGGGATGCCCCTGGTGGCGGCCATCGGCAACACGCCGGCGGGGTATCTGTACCGCCACTACTTTTTCGAGACAGGGCCCAACAGCACCATCGCTTTTTTCGAGTGGCCCGGGATGGTGGAGGAGTTCCACAAGCCTGCCGGCCAGCCGGCTCGAGGCAGGTTGCAATTCGACCACGTCTCCTTTGACGTGGAAAGCGAGGAGGGGCTGCTGGAACTGCAAGACCGGCTAGGCCGAGCCAGCGTGGAGGTGACGCAAGTGATCGACCACAAGTTCATCCACTCGATCTACTTCCACGACCCCAACGGCATCGCCCTCGAGGCATCCGTCTGGATCACGAATCCGACGGGCCGTACGCCTGATTACGCCAACCCCCACGTGTTCCAGGACCAGGACCCGGTTCCAGCTTTGAAGGAGCAAATGGAGCAAGCCCGGCTGGTTGAGAGAAGCTAGTACTCAGCCAGCCTGGTTCTAACGGGATGTCATTCTGAGGAGCGGAGCGACGAGGAATCTCAGCGTAACAACGAGATTCTTCACTTCGTTCAGAATGACATCTATCAGTTTCAGGTTGACTTAGTACTAGTCGCCTTATCGGGGGAGCGGTTACCGGCCGCGGGCTACTCGGACCTTCTCCTCAAACTTTTGCCGGCGTGCTTGCCGGACCCGCCGGCGGCCGGCACACCCGGAGCAATACACCTCCACAGGAAGGGAGCCAGGCGCAGGCTGACCCAAGTTCTGGGCCCGTCACGGCACGCTCGCGAGCGCCGGTGGTGGGTCCCTCACGTTGCTATGGCGGGCAGAAACTGCTATGATTACGATGGACTATGATGTCCCGAGGCCGGAAAGAGAGTTGCCCTTCGTTCCTCCGGCAACGGACACCGAAGCATACCAGGGAATCGCCACAGCTATGCCCTGATTGTCAGTAATCATCGCCGATGGCATCGCGTGGTCCTGATTCAGGTTGACCCACCGGAGGTGTAGGCGTTGGCAATCTCTACTGGTCCTTCCCTCTCAGAAGCTTTAACCCGATTCATCGCCGCCAAGAAGAACGGCAAGAAGGCACCGCTGAACCACCAGGAATTGGGCCGCTTCGTCGCCTGGTGTGGAAGGGACAGAAACGTACTGGAACTAACCCCCTCCGAGGTGGCCGACTACGCTCAATACATTGGACTGGGAGGGATTGAGTCCGCGCAACGACTGAGTCCCGTGAAGTCATTCTTGAGCTACTGGAAAGATGAGGGATGGATTCAGAACGGCCTGGCAGCCCATTTGAGGCTTCCCCGGACCCGCCGCAACGGCGACCGGCGGACCGGCGCCTCTCCAAGCCAGACACCGGAGAGCACCCAGCTCAGCCAGGAAGGCTACGATAATCTGGCCGCCCAGGTGGCGGTACTCAAAGAAGAGCGAACCAGCGTAGTTGAAGATATTCGGCAGGCGATGGCGGATAAAGATTTCCGGGAGAACGCTCCGTTGGAGGCGGCGAAGGAGCGGCAGGGCGTGATAGAGGGCAGGATCCGGGAATTGGAAGCCAGCCTGGCCAACGCTCAGATCCTTTCCCGGCAGCGGGCGGCACGAGTTCAGCGGTCGGCGTTGGGCACCAAAGTCAGTCTGAAAGACCTCGCCTCCGGCAAAAAGATCGTGTACACCCTGGTGGATGTCAGGGAGGCGGACCTTTCCTCGGGCAAACTCTCCACGAAATCACCCGTCGGGCAGGCGTTACTGGACCGGTCAGTGGGCGACGAAGTGGTAGTTAGCGTTCCCAAAGGAACCATGCGCTACATGGTCGAGAAGCTAGCTACCTGACGCTTTTGGAACCCTAGCCCCTTTCCCGGAACCTAACCGGCTATCGCGGGCGGCCCTATCTCACTCCGGCAGCACCACCTGTGACCAGCCCCACTCCTCATATCTGCCCCCCTCAATACCGGCGCGTGCGGCGTCGCCTCTTCCGGCCTTCCGTGGCCCAAGGGATAAGGCCCCCAGCATCTGCTCCTGTTGAACACCGTGTCCCTACAAGCCTTTGGGGTATTCTCTCGGAACCTGTCATGCTCGGAGACAGACCGGTATGGACTTGGCCCCGTGATATACTGGGCCGGCTTGGCCTCCGCCGTTGCCGTTCAAAGGGGCGTCACTGAGTCAGCCCAACACACGCGAGCGGGGCAAACCCCGCCGGCCATCCCCGGCCAATGTCGATGAAGTGTCTAGCTCGGAGAAGCGTTGGAAGTAGGATTCGACCGCGGAGTTTACCTGCCCGAGGTGGACCTGTGGTTGGACTCCCGGCGGCAGAAAGAGTTTAGTCTGATATCCCACGCCCATTCCGACCACATCGCCCGGCACCGGCGGCCGGTACTGACCCCCAATACGGGACTGCTTCTTTCGGAGTACTTGAAAAGCTCCAGCCCAATCATTCTGGACTACCACGAACCCCTGGAAACCGCGAACTACACCCTTACCTTCTATCCGGCGGGCCACTGCCTGGGCTCGGCCCAGGCTTTGGTGGAGTCAAAGCTCAGCGGAGTCCGGGTGCTGTATACCGGCGACCTCAAAGTCCGCTCTAGCCCCACCAACGAGCCCATGGAGCCGGTGTCCTGCGACGTTCTGGTCTTGGACGCCTGCTACGGCAGGCCGCAGTACATCTTCCCACCTCAGGAACAGGTGATGACCACGGCCTATCGCGTCTTGCGGGCCTGGCTCGACAACGGGGAAAAGCCGGTGGTCCAGGGGTGGCGGTTGGGCAAGGCCCAGGAGCTGTTGCACCTCTTGCTGGGCCAGGGTTTTGATGTGGCGGTGGAAGAGAGCGTCTACCGGATAGCCCAGGTCTACCTGCGGGCCGGCGTTACCTTCCCCGGCAAGGTACGGCCATTCGAGGGCCGATGGCCCGAGGGGCAGGTGTTGCTCTGTCCGCCCGGCTCAAAAAGCGGGCCAAACCTGGACGGGTTTCGTGGCCTCCGGTTCATGGAGCTGACCGGATGGGCCACCGGCGGCGGGCGCCGCTGGGGCCGGAGGGGAGACTCCAGCCTGCCCTACAGCGACCACGCCGATTTCAACGAGCTGCTGGATTACGTTCGCCTGGTGCAACCCAAGGAAGTCTACACCGTCAACGGGTTTCCGGAGCTGGCTGCCCACCTGCGGCAGGAGGGTTACCCGGCGGTACACCTGGATGACCGGGGCCGGCGCATAGACGCCGGTTTTCAGATGAAACTGATGTAGCTTCCGCCGCCGGCCCTGGGTCAAGCCTTGGAGCGTGACTTTGGCCAACTTGCGCCGGTCGGCGCTACGCGGTCGGAGAGGGAGGCGGTGAGCAACCAGAAAGACCCCAGGGAACCACCGGCTCCCAATTGAGCATATCCGGACAAAAGAGTAGGGGCGGTTTCGCGAACCGCCCCTACCAGGGACACCCGTTCAGCCGTGACGCTAGTCCGGCGTGGTTCCCACCGGAGGCAGGCTGGCCGACTCGTCGGCCGCCAGCATGCGGTTGACCGCGCTCAGGTACGCCTTGGCGCTGGCCACGATGATGTCGGTGGA
>CAJWBT010000088.1 GCA_913020235.1 uncultured Chloroflexota bacterium | reverse complement strand
GCGGCTGGTACGACACGCTCGCAGACTGGTGTTCCAGCTTGCTGAGGTCTTGGTGGCCAGGGAGATGCTGGCCGGGATACTGGACCGGATCAGCCGGCTTCGGCTGGCACCTGGTTAGCCTGCATTGAGAGCACTGGTATTTATGACGGTGATGGGGTCGTCCAAGGCAAATGGGCTGCCCTACCGGAGAGCATTGGGTAGGGGCAGGCGATTCCGGGCTTTTACCCTTGGCAAGGCAGTGGTTACCCCATGAAAGTGGGCCACTTTAGCGAATCGGATGGCAGTTGACGCGCTCAGGGTACCGTTTGAGAATTCATGGTATCCCAGAGGGTCGGTTGTTCAGGGAAATCAGTTTGATCTGGGGAATTCCGGCTGATAGCTCCGGCCATCGGTCAGCGTTCTGCTGGGCCTCCTCGTACCTGCCAAGCCGGGCGTAGGATAGCGCTCGACTCGCATAGGCACCGCCACATTGGGACCGAGGCGGAAGCCTCCTCAGGCGGGGACCTCCATCAGCAGGTTGCCGTACCTGTCCATCCGGGCCCGGACGGCGGGGTACACGACGGTGGTGGTGTCCGCCTGCTCGACGATAGCCGGGCCGGTCAGCTCCATTCCGGGCTTCAGGGCCTCCCTGGCGTATACCGGCGTGTCCACGTAGCCGCCGTACTCGGTGAAGTGGGCCTGCCGGACTCCTTTCTGGGCGGGGGCTGGGTCGGCGCCGCCCAGCTCCCCCTCTGGGGGCGTCCATAGCTGGGGTGGGGCCTGAGAGAAGATGACCCGCAGGGTGACGAAATCCACCAGGTGGCCGGCGTCCCGGTGTCCGTAGACCCTTTCGTGAGCGCGGTGGAAGCTCTCGACCACCCCGGAAACCGCCCCGGCGTCCACCGGTCCCGGCGGGAAGGGCAGCTCCAGCTCGTAAGACTGGCCCGCGTACCGCATTTCCACCGAGCGCCGCTCGGCAACCTCCGCGCCCGGCATCCAGTCCCGGTCCATCTCCCGGCGGCAGCCGGCTTCGAGCCCCTGGAAAGCCGCGGCCAGGTCTCGCAAGTCCGCCATTGCCGCTTCGACGCGGTAGGTCCTGGACACCTGGTGGTCCAGGTTTGCCACCAGCAGGCCGAAGGCCGAAAGCACGCCCGGATTGGGCGGCACCAGCACCCTCCTGATGTTGGTCTGCTGGGCCAGGCGGCAGGCGTGCACCGGCCCGGCGCCCCCGACCGCCACCAGAGAGAAGTTGCGGGGGTCGTAGCCCCGGAACACCGAGACCAGCCTTATCTCGTCGGCCATGTTGTTGTTCACGATGGTATGTATTCCCTGGGCGGCGGTGGTCAAGTCCAGGCCCAAGGGGCCGGCGACGTGCTTCTTGATGGCCTCCTCGGCCCGTGAGCGGGACAGCGCCACCGAGCCTCCGGCGAAGTAGTCCGGGTCCAGGTAGCCCAGAACCAGGGTGGCGTCGGTCACCGTGGGCTGCTCCCCACCGCTCCCGTAGCACGCGGGGCCGGGATTGGCCCCGGCGCTGCCGGGCCCCACTCGGAGCGCGCCGCCGCCATCGGTCCAGGCGATGCTGCCTCCCCCGGCGCCGATGGTGTCGATGTCCAGCATTGGTTGGCGCAGCGGGTACTTTCCGATCTTCCCCTCGCTGGAAAGGAGGGGTTTGCCCTTTTCCACCAGGGCGATGTCGCAACTGGTCCCGCCGATGTCCAGGGTGATCAGGTCCTCCAGCCCGCACAGCTTGGCGAAGAACACACTCCCCACCACCCCCGCGGCGGGCCCGGAGAGCACTGTTGACACTGTGCTGTCGACGACCGACTCGTCGGTGGTGATCCCGCCCCTGGAGTTCATGATGAGGAATCTTCCGCTGATGCCCTTCTTTTGCAGCTCACCGCTGATCTCCCGGACATACCGTTCCACCACCGGGCGGAGGTAGGCGTCAAAGGCGGTGAGGCACAGCCGCTCGTACTCCCTGAAGCGAGGGTCCAGGGAAGAGGAGAGGGACACCGGCACGCCCGGATGGCGCGCTCGGATGATGTCCCTGGTGCGCTCTTCGTGCCGAGGGTTGGCGAAGGAGAAGAGGTAACAGACGGCGATCGCGTCCACTCCGTGGGTGTTCACCAGGGTATCAACCGACCGGGCCACCTGGTGATCGTCCAGCGGGACATCGACGGCGCCGTCGGGATAGATGCGCTCTCTCACCCCGATGATACGGCGCCGCGGGGCGAGGAAAACCGGCGTTTCGGCGCTCAGAAAAACGTCGTACATGTCGGACCGTTTCTGCCGCCCGATGGCCAGGGTGTCTTCGAATCCTTCGGTTACTAGAATGCCGATGCGCGCGCCCTTGGCCTCCACGATGGCGTTGGTCGCCACCGTGGTGCCGTGGGCGATCCGGGCGACGCCGGCGTAAGAGGCGGAGCCGAGGGCCAGGACCTTATCGATGGCCTGGAAAAACCCGCGGAACAACCCCGGCGGCGTCGTGTTCACCTTGGCGCAGAGAAAGTCCCCGGACGTGGTGTCCAGCGCCACCACATCGGTGAATGTCCCCCCTATGTCGACGCCGATGTTCAAAGCCATCAGATAGCCACCGGTCTCTTCCTGGCCCTTAGACCCGGCCGAGTTCCGGGCCGAGGTCAAAGGTCCACTTCGAGTCTCCTTGATTCGCTTTCCGTTGCTCTCGCACCCTCCCCGTTTCATCGAGGTCTACGACACCGAGGTCCGTCTTCACCACCACTCCGTAGTCATCCCTGGCGGAAGTATGAGACACCCTGCCGTCGAGAACATCCTGGAGAACCAGGTCCGGGTCCCGGTCCAGCGGGTCGCCGTAGCCGGCGCCGCCGGCGGTGAACACGTGAAGCTGGTCGCCTTGGCCCAGCTTGAGGGTGGCTTTCGACGCCACCTCTTCCACCGCCGCCCCCTCCATGCGCACCACTAGGGCCCTGCTCTGCCAGCCGGGACGTCCGCCGTAGAGCCCCCACGGGGGCAGGCTGTGTCGCTCGCCACGATAGGTTATCGTCGCCTCGCCTCGGGCCACCTCGAAGACCTTCTCCAGGCCCAGGCCCCCGCGGAACTTGCCCGCACCAGCGGAACCGTCCCACAGCCGGGATTTCATAATACGGATCGGGTGCTCGGTCTCTATCGACTCGGCCGGTATGTTCATGCAGTTGCTGACGTCGGTTTCCACGGCGTCTATGCCGTCGGCATTGGGGCGTGCCCCCATGCCTCCCGCCCCCAACTCGCTGGTCACGAAGGCCTTTCCCGTGGCAGGGTCGGTTCCGCCCAGGGCCATCACCAACAGTTGTCCGCTGGACGCCGCCGGAAGCTTTTGGGGCACCGCCTGGACCAGGGCGCCCTGGAGGACATCGGAAATACGCTTCACAGTAGCGGTCCGGGAGTTGACCGGAGCCGGTGAACTGGGGTTGACAATCGACGCTTCCGGGAGCCGGACCTCTATTGGGCGGAAGCACCCGGAGTTGGTGGGAATGGAAGCATCCGTGATGGCCCGGACTATGTAGTAGACGGCGGAAACCGTGGAGGAGGCGGGAGAGTTGAAGGGACCCCTGACCTGGGAATCAGAGCCGGCGAAGTCGAAAGTAATCTCGGAGCCCACGACCGTTACGGTCACCTGGATCTTGGGCCTCACGTCCATATCTACGCCGTCGTTGTCCAGGTAGTCGGCGAAGGTGTATGCGCCGTTGGGGATCTCCTCCAGGGCTTTCCGGGTGGCCGCCTCCGAATGGTCCAGCAGGGCCTTCATCGAGTCCAGGAAGGTCGTCAGCCCGTACTCGCCGAGCAGCGATTCTATTCGTGTCGTGGCGACGTGGCACGCGGCCATCTGGGCCCGCATGTCGCCGAGGACCACGTCCGGGATCCTCACGTTGTTCCTGATCATCTCGTGGAGGGTCTCGTTGGGAACCCCCGCCTCGTACAGTTTGAGGGGCGGCATGATCAGGCCCTCTTGGAAGATCTCGGTGGCATCGGGGGGAACGCTGCCCGGGGTCTTACCCCCCATGTCCTGGTGATGGGCGATGGAGCAACCGAAGGCCACCGGCATTCCGTCGTGGAATACGGGGACCACTATGGAGACATCCGGGAGGTGGGTGCCACCACTGTAGGGATTGTTGAGAATGAAGGCATCCCCCTCCTTCATGGCAGACTGGGGATACTTGTCCAGAATCGCCCGGACCGCGGGGACCAGGCTGCCCAGATGGATGGGGATGGAGTTTCCCTGGGCTATGGTGTCGCCGTTGGTATCGAAGATCGCGGTGGAGGCGTCCAGCCCCTCTTTGACGATGCTGGAGTAAGCGCTCTTCACGAGGGTCATCAGCATCTCGTCGGCTATCGACTTCAGCCGATGGCGTATCACCTCGAGGGTAATGGGGTCTATCACGGTTTCGCCTCCACGGAGTCATCTGCCATGCCCCTTCCCGCGGGACATCACGAAGAACGAAAACCGAACAATACATCTCTCGGAGTCATAGGGCAACCGGCCGCGAGATGGTTGTCAAAAACCGGAGAGAACGAAGGCCGGGAGGCTATGGCGATGGCGCTCCCATCGCACATGACCGCCCGTCCATAGCTGGCAACGTGAGGCTTAGCCCTTTTCCCCACTTGCAGGCTATTCTGGGACGGCCATCGGTAGGTTCTTGTCGGAAGTATTATAATGTCCCAGACAATAGGCACGGCGTAGCAAAACATGACAAGCCCCACGCAGACAGGCCGGAGGCTTGAACGCACCGCATTGACGGGCGAGATGAGTTCTGGCTTGGATTGGACCGGGCGTCAGCCCTGGAAACCTGCGGCCCGCCAAGTCTTGCCCGGAACGGGGCAGACATCCGCAATCGAGAAAGTTCCCATCTGTAATCAAGCCTCGACGGGGCTGGATGGAACAGGGAGATCATAGTGACAACGGGCAATGGAGCGGACGAGGCAACCCTGGAGAGATCGATCGCAGCGCCGGAGCCGGTGGACCCGGCCACCGCCGAGGTGATGCTGCGGGAAGCCAAGCAGATCATGGACCGCCATGGAGTGGTCGTCTTTCTCCGGCAGGGCACCTGCCTGGGTGCGGTCAGGGAACAGAGAATCATCCCGTGGGATGACGACCTGGACCTGGGTTCCGTAATCGGACTTCACGGGCTCACCGAGGAGGCAATCGGCCCGGTTGTCGACAGCTTCAGGGGTGTAGGTTATTTCGTCAAGGTTGACCACTGGGACCAATCCATATCCGTGTACATGGTGAGGTCGTCGATAAGATTGGATTGGGCTTGCTATCGGGTCATCGACGGCAGCATATTTCACTTTCCCGGGATCCGGTTCCCCGTCAGGCTGTTCACTGAGCTAAAAGAGATCGACTTCATCGGCGAGAAGTTCCTCGTGCCAAATCCGCCCGAAGAATACCTTCGACTCAAGTACGGCCCGGAATGGATGACGCCAAAAGAAATCGGGTACGAGAAGGACGTGGTCCAAATGGCCCCGGAGGCCCTCATTCCCGGTCGCGGCAACAAGCTCATGCAGTTCCTTGTCAACAATGTTTTGCAATGGCGCGCCGGCAAACTCAGGGTCCTTGACCTTGAGGGCAAACCTGTTTCCGGCGCCGAGGTTATGGTTGCCGGAGTGGGCCGCTACCGGACCAACAAGAAGGGCTACGCCAAGTTCTATCTGCCCAGTAGGGAATGGTATGCCGTTGTCATCAGCTATGGCGACGTTGAGGAGGTGCTCTACGAGGAGAAGATGGCTCCGGGCGGAACCTATGTTTACCGGCCGGGTTCCTCAACGGCTTCTCTGCGGCATTGCGTCTTGTCCCCGGAATGAGGCCGCCGTTCAGCGGCTAGACCACGGCAGGTGCAGAGGGTGACGATAGGATGATACGCGTGTATGCAGACATGGTGGCCGATCTCTTCCATTACGGCCACGTTGCGTTCTTGAAGCAAGCCCGTGCCCTGGGAGATCACCTGGTGGTGGGTATCCACGCCGACGAGGTGGTAGGGCTCAACAAGCGGAATCCCATACTCACGATGGAAGAGCGCATCGCTTCCGTGGCGGGTTGCCGCTGGGTGGACGAGGTGCTTCCCAACGCCCCATGGATAATCGACCGTGCCTGGATCGACGAGCACAACATCCACCTGGTAGTGCATGGGGATGACTACTCCCGCGAGCAGCTGGAGTATAGCCATAAGGTGCCCGGAGACATGGGGATTCTTCGCACAGTGCCCTACACCGGAGGAATTTCAACCACTGAGATAATCCGCAGGGTCGCGGAAAGAGGCCACTAGAGCTGGTAGGCCGGCAGCCGGGCGCACTGAGCGACCTCCCCAAAACCACGGTGCCCGGCGGCGGCTATCCTGCTGCGGGTCTGTCGAGCGAGGCATTGAGAAAGGCGTCGAGAGCCCACCTGTGGTCTCTGACATGCCAGGACTTACACTGTCAAGGAGCAATTCATGAACAAGATCGAAGCTATCATCAGGCCGGAGAAACTCGCCCCCGTGAAAGACGCTCTGGCTGAAGTGGGGATGGTGGGCCTCAATGCAGCTCACGTCACCGGACGGGGGGCGCAGAGGGGAGTAGTTGTCGGAGGGCCTGAGGGCGTGGGGACCTACGTGGTGGACATGCTGGCCAAGGTGAAGCTAGAGCTGGTCGTCAGAGACGCCGATACCCAAAAGGCCATCGACATCATCATGGAAAACGCCCGAACGGGATACATCGGCGACGGGAAGATCTTCGTGAGTCCCGTGGCGAACGCCATCCGCGTTCGAACTGGGGAACAGGGCGACGATGCCCTGTAAAGGCCCATCCGGTGGCTTCAAAGCCGGCCCCTATAGGCCCACGGCGGCAGACGCCCAGATGTGCTCAAAGCAGCTAATTCAAGACCGCGGCGAGCACAAAGGCCGCTGAGAATCTGGCCTGATCTTTTCGAACCGTGCTGTCTCAGCCTGGCCGGCGGGCAAGTTGCGACCGTCTCGCCCTGTTGGCGTCCCGGAACAAATTCCGGCAGGAAATCGTGGATACGAGTTCACCCCCACTTCGATGCTTCCCTTCTGTATGGGGGAGAGGACCTGCTCCTTCCCTCTGGCGAAGGGGGCAAGGCTGGGCTGGCCCTGGGGATCTGAAGGGCTGGCCTAGCCCAACGTCAACCAGGCCTCACGGCGACTTATTGCGGCCACAACGAAAGCAAGGCGGACCGGCCCCGCTCGATGGCTGGCTGGGCCGCTCGAGGGAGGCGCCCATGGACCTTACAGGTCAGGTTGCTCTTATCACGGGAGCCGGGAGAGGGATCGGCCGGTCGATCGCGCTGGAATTCGCGCGAGAGGGGGCTCGGGTCGCCGTGACGGGACGCACCGAGGCGAGGCGGGAGAGTGTTGCCTCGGAAATAGTCGCCTCAGGAGGAGAGGCCAGGGCCTTCGCCCTCGACGTGACTCGCGGCGATCAGGTCGTCGACGCAGTGGGCCAGGTGCTTTCGGCGTGGTGCCAGATTGACATCCTGGTCAACAACGCGGGTGTCTTCACCTTCAAGACGCCGGTCTGGGCAACCACGGTAGAGCAATGGGATGCCATCATGACGGTCAACCTGCGAGGCGTGTTCCTCTGCTGCCACGCCGTAATCCCGCACATGATGAAAGCAGGTAAAGGCGTCATCATCAACATAGGTTCGTCCTCCGGCCGCTTGTCGGATGGAGAGTACGGTCCTTATACCGCATCCAAATGGGGGGTAGTTGGCTACACCGCCTCCCTGGCCCGCTCCCTGCGGCCCCATGGGATTCGGGTCAACGGCATCAATCCGGGGTGGGTGGACACGGATATGGCGAGGGAGGCCGAGCCGGCCGGGGGCCCGGAGTGGAGCACCCCGGGAGAGATCGCCGAGGCTGCCCTGTTCCTGGCGGCCAGGGCCCCGAGAGACATGACCGGCCAGTTTATCGACGTGTTCGAGAGCTAGTCCCGGGCACGAGGAATGCGACAGCCTGCTGCACAAGGGAAGCTGAAGACCTTGAGGCGGACTCGAAGTGTCTGAGGTTGCGGAGGTTGGACAGCTGAAGGTTCGAGGGGTGAACGCCGGACGTTCAAGGGGGCCGTCGCAAGACGGCCCCCTGATTCTCTAGCGCCTAGAACCGGTACGACCGGCCGCCACCGCCGCTGCCGCCCCGGGGGCTCTGCTGCCGGTAGCAGTCGCTGCAATACACCGGCCGCTCGCCGGTGGGCCGGAAGGGGACTTCGGTGTCCTTGCCGCACTCGGCGCACACCGCGGGATGCATCTCCCGCCTGCCGCCGCCGAAACCGCCGCCGAAACCGCCGCCGTCAAAGCCGCGGTTGGCGCGCCGGGCCTGCCGGCAAGAAGGGCAACGTTTGGGTTCGTTGGTGTACCCCTTGTCCGCGTGATACTGCTGGTCGTCAGCCGTAAACACGAAACTTTGATTGCACTCTACGCACGTTAGATCTCTGTCCTGAAATGCCACTGGTGATCTCCTTATAGGATGAATGTCGGGCTACAA
>CAJWBT010000087.1 GCA_913020235.1 uncultured Chloroflexota bacterium | reverse complement strand
GTGGCCTTCGGCGAGGTGGGCCTCAGCGGCGAGCTGCGCGCCGTGCCCCAGATGGGGCGGCGTCTCGCCGAGGCCTCACGCCTGGGCCTGTCCCGGTGTGTCTTGCCAGCGGTGGGCCTTGACGGCCTGTCAGGTCCACCGGAAGTGAAGCTGTTCCCGGTCCGGACCCTGAGAGAAGCCCTGCGGGCCGCGTTGGGCGGGGGCCGGCAAGGGGTGGAACCCATGGAAGATCACGGTGAAGAGCTGGGCTGAACGAGTCCGTGGAGTGCACGCAGTGCTCGGAACCGACTGAGGGAGCCGCGCGGGAGCTTCTAACCGTCGTGGTCGTGGGAGGTGGTAGTCTCGGCAGCTTGAAACTCGTGATCTTCGCAGGCCACCCAGCGGGAGCCGTCCTCGAACACCTCTTTCTTCCAGATGGGGACTATCGCCTTGAGCTGGTCCACTGCTTTGTGGCAGGCGTAGAAGGCTTTCTCTCGATGAGGAGAGGCGACGGCTATCACCAGGCTGATCTCGCCGATGGGCACCGTTCCGATGCGGTGGGCGATGGCGATGTCCTCGACGCCGAACTGGGCCTGAATCTCGCGGCGGACCTCTTCCAGCTTTTTCAGCGCCATCTCTTCGAAGGCTTCATATTCGAGCTTGAGTACCCGCTTGCCCTCAAAGCTGTTGCGGGTGGTGCCCAGGAAAGTTACCACTGCGCCGTTGGTGTCCTGCCGCACCTGGGCGGTGATCCGCTCCGGGTCCAGTGGCTGGTGGGTAAGCTCAACCGTCACGCTAGCCTCCGCTGACCGGGGGGATCAGGCAAACGTCGTCGCCCTCGTGCAGGGCCACCTCCGGCCCGGCGTAGTCGGCGTTGACCGCCACCACGATCTGCACCTGCGGTGGGGCCAGCCCGGGAAAATGCCGGCGGACCTCCGCGGTCAGGTCCGCCACCGTCGCTCCCTCGGGGAGCTGCAGCGGGAAGGAATTGCGGCCCGCCCGCTCCCGGTACAGCGCGAAAAACCTCACCGTAAGTTCCATGTGCCGGCCTTCGTCCACCCACTTTTGGGTACCGGCCGTTGCCCGCCACGCGGAGCCTGGCTTGATGAACAGAAGCTTCGCCGCTCGGGCAGGAGAGGTGCGGGCCGGTGCTTTGAGTTCATTATCGCATAGGCCGGCGGGTTCCACCACAAGATTGCTGTAGGGACTCGGGGCCACCCGTTGGGCACTCGGTACTTCCGTGCAACGGATCTGCTGAGGGAGTCACCCTGAAGATGGCGCTGAACAACGGCCCTGCCAACCCCGGCGAAGATTGCAACCAAGCTGTGTCGCCCTACCGAGGGTCGGGCTTCAACCTCTTTGCCGCCTCAGAGAGTCACCACGTAAACGAAGACGGGCAAGAGGTTGAAGCAAGGTTGGCGGACTAGCCGGCTGCTACCAGGCCAGCAAGTTCCAGCCACTGTTCAGGGAACGTTTCTTGCCGTTGAGGATTACCGCCCGGTCGGACACTATGCTGACCCAGTAGATCCGGCCCGATCTCATTTCGGTGATGGTGTTGGCGTTCTTGAAGGCGGGTCGAGGGTCGTAGTAGGTCCACGTTTTGGTACCGTTGTCGAAGTTCCACACCCGCAACAGATAGTCGATGACCAACAGCGGCTCAAGCGCGACGGCCGGAGTGACCGACAGCGACGGAGGTGGCGTGGGAGTGCTGGTCGGCGCCGGCAGCTGCACCGGGTCCAAGACGGTGAATTCGATCACGGCGGTGACGCCTCCCGCGCCCGCGATGATAGTTGCGTCACCGGTAGGGAGGCTGGGCACCGTGAAGCTAACGCTGAAGCTACCCACCGCATCCGAATTGGGAGCGGACGCGGGCAGGACCTGGACGAGGCCGATGGAGAGGGAAGAGACCGGGACGGAGGGTGGAAAGTTGGTGCCGTTCACGGTGACGATCGACCCAATAGAACCGGTGGCAGGGACCAGGTCGATCGTTGCCGCCGGCACCGAGTGAATGGCTGTGGAGGAGGCTGGTTGGTCCACGACTATGGCGGTCACGGTGTTCGTGGAAGGTATGAGTGCGCTGATAGGGACCGTGAAAGTGGTGGTGAAGGAGCCGCTGCTGTCGGGAGTGACATTGCCCAACGATGCTCCGGCGTAGTCCAGACTCACAGGGAAGGTCCCCGGGCCGTTTGGATTGCCGGCGGGAAACCCGGCTCCCGTGGCGATTACCGTGGTGCTCCGGCGGCTGGTAGAGGGGGTCAGCGTAAGAGTGCGCTGGGGAATTACCAGGGTGACCGTCGCGGTAACGCCCTGGTCGTCGACAACCGTCAGCGTCAGGTCGCCCGCGGTGAGCGTAGTCAAGGTCACCGGCACGAACACCGAGGCCACCAGGGTGCCGGCGCTATCCAAGTTGATCGGGTACGTTACCTGAGGAGCCCCCAAGGGAATGCCCGATAGGGTGATGAGGCTGTTGCCGGTTCCGGTGATCTGGTGGACCCCGGCTGGCCCGGCGCCTCCAGGTGTGGAGGCGGTGGTGAACTCGCTGCCGCTCACGATGATGGCCTGGTTGGGGACCGCCGTGGCCGGTTGCAGCGCCAATGCAGCGCCAAGGATTCTGGGCGCCGGCGCTTGCCCCGGAGAGCCGGCGACCGGATCGGGGCCGAGAACGCCTGAACCGAGGACGGCGACGGCCGCTATCGCCAGTCCCACCGTTGCTTGAACCAGAAGCCTTGGCCGTAGTATCACCATCCACCCCCCGAAGCCGGAAGCCAAACTCGTCAGTGCATCACCAACCCGCCGTCGACGTTGAACGTCTGGCCGGTAATGTTGCGGGCTCCGGGCCCGGCCAGGAAGACCGCCATGGCGGCGATGTCTTCGGGATCGTTGGCCCGGCCGATGGGTATGCGGGAGGCCCGCTGGGCCTCCAGTTCGGCCGGCGGCACCCCCATGCTCTCGGCGCGCTGAACCATCGTGGCCTGAGACATGGCCGTGCGGGTCGAGCCCGGGCAGATAGCGTTGACGTTGATGTTGTGGCGGCCCAGTTGGTGGGCTGCGATGTAGGTCATAGAGATAACGGCCCCCTTGCTGGCCGCGTAGGCTGCGTTAGAGGTGCCGGCGTGCCCTTTGCCGGCGATCGAGGCGATGTTTATGATGCGCCCACCCTCGCCCTGGTTGATCAGCTCCCGGGCCACCCGCTGCATGCAGAAGAAGACCCCTTTGGCGTTGACCCGGTGGATCCGGTCCCAGTCTTTCTCCTCGACCTCCATGAGGTCCAGATAGCGGGTCACACCGGCATTGTTCACCAGAATGTCGACGCGGCCAAAGCAATCCAACGTCTCTTTGACAATACGGTCGATCTCGTCCAGGTTTCCCACGTCGGCCTGTATGGCCAGGCTTCCCCGCCCGAGTTCGCGCACGGCTATTCCGGTACTCTCTGCACCCGGACCGTCGATATCCACCCCGGCAACGTGGGCTCCTGCCTCGGCAAGCCCCAAGGCAATGGCCCTTCCCATGCCGCGGGCGGCCCCGGTGACCAGCGCAACTTTATTGTCCAGCACCATGAATCGCTCCGGGACCTTTATTCGGCTGAGTGTTTTCCAGAGTGTAGGCCGGGCCCATCTCTCTGTCAACGCGCAGCCGGGGTGGGTTCGACCCAGAATTGATTCCGGCGGGACTTTCTTGTTATGCTCTCCTTCGGGTCTCGGGTACTGGAAACTGAAGAAGGATGTCGTTTGGGGCTGCCCCGAGCGCTTCCAACCGGGAGGGTTAGAATGCCCGACACGAGAGTGGATACCATCGTGCGTGGTGGCCAGGTGGTCACTTCGTCTCAGGTCTACGACGCCGCCATCGCCATCTCCGGCGAAAAGATCGTCGCCCTGGGTCCCGAAGAGCTGCTGCCTCCGGCGGACCGGTACATCGACGCCGAAGGGAAGCTGGTGCTGCCGGGGCTCATCGACTGCCACGTCCACCTGGACCGCTGCGACGATTACGCCTTGGGCGCCCGGGCCGCAGCTTACGCCGGGCTGACCACACTGGTCCCCTTTGGCAACTATGACCTGGAGGCCGACGAGTCCCTGCCCGCGGCCATTCACCGGACCAGGGAGGAGGTAAACGCCTCTGCTGTGGTGGACTTTGGTTTCCACTTTATTCTGCAGAACCGGCCCAACATCCTGGACGGGCTTCGACAGGCCATGGAGTTGGGGGTCAAATCCTACAAGATGTTCATGACCTACAAGAAGCGCCCGTACCGGATGTGCGATGACGACTATATCTGCAAGACGATGGAGATGGTGGCTGCCGGGGGCGGCCTGCTGCAGCTTCACTGTGAAAGCGGCAACATTATTGAATATCTGGAAAACAAGCTCATCGCCGAGGGGCACACCCACCCCACCGATTTTCCCGCGGCCTGCCCGGACTGGGCCGAGGAGGAGGCCATCAATAGGGCGATCCAGATGGGTGCGGCAACCAAGTGCCCGACCTACGTGGTCCACCTCAGCACCCAGCTGGGTCTGGAGCGGATAAAGCGGGCCCAGGCTATCGGCCAGACTGTATGGACGGAGACTTGCCCCCACTATCTGCTATTGTCGGATGCGGAGATGGTGAGCAAGGGGCCGCTGGCCAAGATCGGGCCTCCCCTGCGGGCTGATGACGGGCCCGATCGAGAAGCTCTGTGGCGGGGGCTGGAGCTGGGCCAAACATCGATAGTCGCGAGCGACCACGCGCCGTATCCCCAAGACCTCAAACAGGTGGGCTGGGATAATATCTTCGTAACGCCCGACGGCGCGTCGGTGCCCTTTGGCTCTCCGGGGGTGGAAACCATCGTGTCGCTGATGTACAGCGAAGGAGTGGTCAAGCGGGGTCTGCCCATATGGTGGCTGGCCCGGGTAATGTCGGAGAACCCCGCCCGAATCTTCGGCCTCTATCCGCGAAAGGGGACGATCCAGGTAGGCTCGGACGCCGACTTGTTGATACTGGACCCCGGCGGGGACCGGATCATCACGGCCAAGGACCATCAGAGTAACGCGGGCTACAGCTTGTTCGAGGGGTGGTCGGTTAGCGGCCGCCCGTGGATGACGCTGCTTCGGGGCCAGGTGCTGCTGAACCAGGGAAAGCTAGAGCAGAACCCCGGTTACGGCCGGTTCCTGTCTTGCGAGGGCCCCAGGGCACCCATCGGCGGCCCGGTCAGGTAGAGGCAATCCCTTTCCGGCTGGACCCGGCGAGGGGTCTTGCCTCAACACCGTCATTCCGAGGAGCGAAGCGACGAGGAATCTGGTGCGGGGTCCCTTCCCGGAAGCGTGGACCCATCACCCCAGACCCCTCGCGGAATTTATCCTGAGCTGCGCCGAAGGACTCGGGGTGACATTTTCCAGGGGACTTTCAAGGCGAAGCCCTGCTGAGCCCTGGAATGCTAGACGGGCGGTCTCCGGGTGTGCCAGGTGGTGTTCTGCTCGTAGGCGTGGGCCAGCTTCAGCATCGTATCCTCGCGGAAGGGCGCCCCCGCGATTTGGAGGCCGATGGGAAGATTCTGGGACGTGAACCCGCAACAGATGCTGAGCGCGGGAACGCTGGCCAGGCTGAAGGAAGGGGTGAGGCCCCACGGGTTGCGGCTGGCCTTCTTTTTGCCGTCAATGGCTCGGTCAGGCTCGATCTTCAAGGCCGCTACCGCCGACGTTGGCGATACCAACACGTCCACCCGCTGAAGTGCGTCGAGCACCTGCTGTCGGAGGAGCGTTCGCAGCTTCTCGGCCTTGAAGTAGGCCAGAGCCGGAATGAGGCTCCACGTGAGGTACGAGATCCGGTTGTCGTGCCTGATCTCCTGCAAGCGGTGGCGCACCAGGTCCCGGTAGTTGGTGGGGGCTTGCACCCTCAAAGCGTCGGAAATCGTGCGAGCGTGGTTTGTAAGGGGAATGGACACTTCTTCGACCGATGCCCCCAGCTCGCCCAGAACGTTGGCGGCCAGAGACACGGCGTCCCCGACCTCCGGATCGACCGCTTCGGCGTGCGCCAGCTCTTTGACCACGCCCACCTTGAGGCCCCGTATGTTCCCATCCAGGGCTCGCCGGTAGTCGGGTACCGGGAGGGTCGACGAGTAGGCGTCCCTGGGATCGTGACCGGCTATGGCCTGGAGGATGATGGCGCAGTCCTCCGCAGTGCGGGTGAGAGGCCCGATAGTATCCATGGACCACATGCCCGTTTTCAGGCCGTAGCGGCTGACCAGGCCCCAGGTGGGCCGGAGCCCCACCAGGCCGCACCAGCTTGCCGGGGCGCGGACCGAGCCTCCGGTGTCCTCCCCCAGGGCCGCGGCGCACAGGAAAGCGGCGGTGGCGCCGCCCGAGCCGCTGCTGGAGCCGCCGGTGTATCGCTCCAGGTCCCAGGGGTTGCGGGCGGTATCGAAGGCATGGGAGAGGCTGGTCGTGCCGAACTCGGTCATGTTCAGCTTTCCCAGCAGGATGGCCCCGGCGGACTTCAAGCTCGCAATTACCGCGGCGTCTTCGTCGGGCACGAAATCGTTGAAAATGGGCGTGCCGAAGGTGGTGCGAATGCCCGCTGTGTTGAGCTGGTCTTTCACGGCCACCGGAACCCCGTGCAGCGGCCCCAGGTCTTCACCCCGGGCCAGGGCCTTTTCCGATTCGCGGGCTGCCTGAAGGGCCTCTTCGCGGCAAACAGTCAGGTATGCGTGGAGCTTGTCATTCAGGGCCTCGATGCGGTCCAGGTAGGCCTCCACCGCCTCCACCGGGGACACCTCTCGCCCCTTGATGAGGCCGGCAAGCTCGGACGCGGGCAGGAAGGGAATATCGGATTTCTTCATAGCAGCCCCCTTCACGAGAAGTGTTCGGAGCTAGGGAAATACCAGTTCAACTGCATCATAGGCGTGGCCGGGACCCCGGTCAACACCCACCCCGGCCCCGGGTACTCCGGCTGGCCGCAAACTTGCCTGGTGGGGGTGATATATACCCGGACAGGGATTATACTCATGGAGGCAAAATTGGGGCCACGTCCGGCCGAAGGACGTTGGAGCCGGTCCAGTATTGCCCGGCCGGTGAGGTTTTGACGCCATGAGCAATGGGACCCTGAAGATCGAAGGCGCTCGATTCATACTGACGGTGGACCCGCGGCGGCGGATTATTCGCGACGGGTCCATCATGATCGAAGGGCAGAAGATCACCCGGGTGGGCAAAGCTTCGGAGCTGGCAGCGGTCCCTGCGGACCGGGTCGTCGACGCCAGAGAGATGGTGGTGACACCCGGGTTCTGCAACGGCCACATGCACATCAGCTACGCCCACGCGACCCGGGGGATTTTTCCCGACGACCTGGACCCCGGGGAGTACCTGGCCAATGTGTTCAAGCTGCAATCGGCGATGACCGAGGAGGAGGAGTACCACACTTCGCTCCTGGGTATCACCGAACTCCTGAAGTATGGGACCACCTGCCTGCTGGACCCGGGCAGCACCAAGTACCTCGACGCCTGCATGCAGGCCTACCAGGAGTCGGGCTGCCGGATCATTGTGGGCAGGGCGGTGGTCGATACCCCGAACCCCTTGAACCTTCCGGTGACTCCCCTGGCGGAGGCGGTTTCCCTCATGGAGGAGGCCGTGCGGACCTACGACGGGCGGCTGGACGGCCGGGTCCGCGCCTGGACCATGCCTTTTACCGCGGACCACTGCACGCGGGAGCTGCTGGTCGCGGCCAAGGAGATCGCCGACCGGTATCAGACCAGCATGACCCTCCACCAGTCCAACAGTCCGGCGTCGATTGACGCCCACCTGCGGCAGTACGGCAAACGGCCGGTGGAGTACTTGGAAGAGATCGGCGCGTTGGGGCCCAACGTGCTCCTGGCCCATGTGATCGGCCTGGACGAGACAGAGGTCGATTGCCTGGTCCGGACCGGGACCAAGGCGGTTATGTGCCCCACGGCGGCGCTCAAGATGGCCACGGGGTTTTCGTCCCGGGCGTTGCTGCCGGAGATGCTGGAACGGGGTGTCTGCGTGGGCCTCGGCACCGACGCCGGGAACAACTCCAACCTGGTCGAGACCGCCCGGTCCATGTACCTGATAGCGGTGATCTTCAAGGACGCCCGGAGGACCACCAACGTCATCCCCGCCGAGACGGCCCTGGAAATGGCGACGATTCAGGGGGCGAAGGCCCTCGGGCTGGAGGACGAGATCGGTTCCATCGAGGTGGGCAAGAAGGCCGACCTGGTGCTGTTCGACACCAGACGCCCCGAGTGGCGGACTATCTTCAACCCGGTCAACAACCTGGTATATAACGCCGACGGCAGGAGCGTGCACACCGTCATCGTGGACGGAAGGGTGGTGGTGGAGGATCACCAGCCGGTGTTCGTCGACGAGTGGGAGCTTATCCAGAAAGTCCAGGCACTGGGGGAGGGCCTGATGGCCCGGACCAACATTTCCTTTCCCCAGCGCTGGCCTATGGAGTAGATTCGAGAGGAGGAACCATGGCGCAGAAGGTCAAGTTCGGTCTGACCCTATCCAATCG
>CAJWBT010000086.1 GCA_913020235.1 uncultured Chloroflexota bacterium | reverse complement strand
AGCTCGTCCGGGGAGCGCCCCACATAGTCGATGAACTCCTTCACCCTCTCGGCGGTAGGCGGGACCACCGGCAGGCCGTCGGTCCATCCGGTCTCGTACATGAGTTCCATGGTGCCGGTCAGGTCGGTTGATAGCGTCGTCATGTCGTCCCTTTCAAGCTTGTATTATTTCCAAACAGCTTTGGCAACGGGTCGTTCTGGGGAGCCCCGGACAAATCTGAGTGTAGCCGGGGCGTCAGCCCCTGTCAACGCGCGGTGACCCAAGCGCGCCGGCAAGGGGCGCAACCTGCCCCGCCAGGACCAGCCCAAAGCCGAAAAGGCCAACACGCGCAGGTATGCCGTTCTTCTCGTGGAAAGTAGTATACTGGGACCGTCAGACCGCCACGTGAGGGAGGCGTTTTGCCTGCCTCACCACCTCCGGCCACACGGCCACGCCGAGTCGTCCGGCCGTTTGGTGCACCTGGCAATGAAGGGCGTTTAGAGCGTTGAGACATCGCTTCCTCAAAATTGCCACGCTTTTCCTGCTTTTGGCCGCCCTTTTCCTTCCCCTTCAGGGCCCCGCCAAAGCCCAGGAAATTCCGGCGAATATCGATTTCCAGATGCCGCCTGACATCCTGGCCATGGTGGACGAAGACGACCTGGTGGAGCTGATCTACCAGACCGTGGTCTGGAAAAGCGGCGAAATGATGGCCAATCTCAAGGCTGCTGATGAGCTGCTTACGCCTATGATTGCCAGTGTGGGCCGGCTTCTCGGGCCCGACGCCTCGCTGCCCGACGTCGCCGCCATGTCCCAAGACTTCGAGGCCGGCTTAGAAGCGATCCGCCAGAGCACAAGTCTGGCGGATGCCCAACAAAACGCCGAGGCGCTGCTGGCCACAGCCAGGCAGGCCCAGGGCCGGCTCGAGGGTCTTGCCGGCGATTTCGACCCCGCGAGTGCCGACCTCCAGGAAATGGGCGCCAAGGTCGAGGCCGCCGTGAAAGAGCAGATGGAGGTGCAGGCGGCCCAGCTAGAGGCGCAGATTCGGAGGGAGCTGGAGGAAGAGGCCCAAGCCCGGGTTGAGGAGTTGAAGGCGGCACTAAACGACGAGGCCAACGGCCTGGTGGTCTCTCTCATTGCCAGTGGAAACATCGCGGGCGTCCAGCAGGCGGTCGGGGCCCTCATAGCGCAGAGAGTGCCCGAGCTGCAGGCCCAGGTCGAAATGGAAATGGTGGAACGCGCGGCCGGAGCTGAAGCGCAAATCCGCGCCGAGCTGGCTCAGTCCATGGGCGACACTTTCGGGGCTGACGTGCCCGCGTTGGAGGGCATCCAGGATAGCTTCCGGGACATCGACCAGAGAATTCGAGACCTGGCCGAGTCCAAGAGGGACCAGATCGTGGGCCCGGCACGAGAGGCGGCCATTGCGAAGAAAGCGGAGATCGTTCGGAGCGTGGTAGACCAAGAATTCGGCGAAGCGGAGGAGACCATCCGCTCTTTCCAAGGCGCCGCGGACCGAGGCAGGGCGGCTGGGCGTCAGGTGCCGGACTTGGACGCCCTCCTGGCCGACCTGGCCGCCGATAAAGCGGCGCTCATCGAAGACCTGACCACCGCAGACACGGAAGCGGGCTTCGCCGAGGCCGTCTCGTTCTACACGTCGAGCTGGGAGGCCCGCGGCAAAGAACTGGAGCGGCTCCAGTTCGATGCAGCCCAGCAGATCATTGACGCCGTCCAGTCCGTGTTGGCCGAAATGGGCATCAAGGCAAACCTGCTGGCGGCGCTGGACACGGCGGAGCGAGGCATCGAAGCCCTGGAACGGAAAGCCGATGGCGGCCAGGAGTTGGACGCGGCCGAGAGCCAGAAGCTTCAAAAGCTGCGCCAGATGCGGCGCGAGATACGGGGAGCGCCCGGGGAGCTGGTGCTGCCCCTCGAATCCCGGGTGCCGTCTCTTGGGTCCCCGGCCGGGGCCAGGTCGTGGCCGGTGATGTTCGTGAGCAATCGCGGCGCCGCCACGGCAGCGGGCGTTGGAGCCGGGGTCGGGGCCGACGTGGGAGCCAGGCCTGGCGTTCACTTTGCGGGGGGTGGAGGGTGCCTGGGGATAGTCCTACGGGCCGAAGCAGCCCAGCCGACCGAACCCATCGACGACCTGTTGGACCTGGTGGACACCCTGCAACTCCACCTGGACCACCTGGACGTTTTGGTGGACGGGGACAGCGTGGCGGTGGGCCCGGGTATATTGATCGAGGCGGAGAATCAGACCGACACCCGGTTGCTGCCCTTCACCGCTTCCTGGCACTCTCACCTGGAGGTGAACGCCGACTGGCGTCCCTCCCCCTCGGGGGGAAGCGACTGGAACCTGTCCCGCGACGGCGAGACGCTGATATACGAATTCGGCGTGCCGGCAGCGGGCGAGTACACGCTTTTTGTCCGCGACCTCTCCAGCAGCGACCTGCCTGCCGGGTCCAGGTCCGTGAGAATCCAAATCGACGGGCAGGACCTGGGGGTCTTTCCGGAGAACGACGTCCGAGCGGCCTACCCACCCGGAGCCTTCGCCTGGCACGCCACGGCGACGGCGGCCCTTGGGGAAGGAGCCCACGTGATGGAGGTCACCAAGGACGGTCCCAGGGACGGTTCTTCGGGTGCGGCGGCCATCCTGGACGCCTTCTACTTCACGTCGGACCCCGACGACAACCCCGAGCGCCTCGCCGAGCCGACACCCGCGCCCGCGCCCACGCCGGTCCCAACTCCCACGGCGGTTCCGACCCCATCGCCAACACCTACGCCCGCGCCAACACCGGCTCCCACTCCCACGCCGACGCTGGTCCCGACCCCGACGCCACCGCCCACGCCGGTGCCCACACCGACGGCCGCCCCCAGTGGAAGCCGCATCGCCTTTCGTTCCTTCCGGGACGGCAACTACGAGATATACGTGATGAACGCCGACGGCTCCGGCCAGGTCAATATCAGCAACAATCCCGGCCGATCACCGAACGACACCTTGGGCCATGACTGGGAGCCTTCCTGGTCGCCCGACGGCGCAAGGATCGCCTATGTGTCGTTCCAGGACGGCTTCGAAGAGATATACGTGATGAACGCCGACGGCTCCGGCCAAACCAGGCTGACCAACAACACCGCGGTTGAATCGTCGCCTTCCTGGTCGCCCGACGGCGCCAGGATCGTATTTAGCTCTTCGCGGGACGGCGACAGGGAAGTATACGTGATGAACGCCGACGGCTCCGGCCAGACCAGGCTGACCAACAACGCTGCGGTGGATTTTCAGCCCTCTTGGTCGCCCGACGGCGACACGATCGCCTTTGTGTCTTCGCGGGACGGCAACAACGAAATATACTTGATGAACACCGGCGGCTCCGGCCTGATCAACATCACCAATAATTCAGCCAACGATGTCTCCCCTGCATGGTCGTCCGACGGGGCCAAGATCGCCTTTGGTTCCAACCGGGTCTTCGTCAGCCGCCCCGACATTTACTTGATGAACGCCGACGGCTCGGGCGTGACCAACTTGACCAACAACACTGATCGGGAATCCTCCCCTTCCTGGTCGCCCGACGGCACCAGGATCGCCTTTGTCTCTGACCGGGACGGCATCCCGGAGTACGGCAACGATGAGATATACGTGATGAACGCGGACGGCTCCAACCAGGTCAACATCACCAACAAAACAGAGTCTGACGCGCAACCTTCCTGGCAGCCGTAAGCTCCTGAGGAAGGGTCAGGCACGACAATTTGGATCCGATGAAGGAGACAGCGGTGACCCATACACGAAAGCTACTGGCCGCGGCGCTGGTCCTGGCGCTCTTGGCGGTGGCGGCGGCATGCGGCGGTGATGATGCCACTGCCACGCCTCCTGTCTCGCCCGCCGCCACGGCGTCGCCGGTGCCGACTTCGGCGTCTGTGCCCTCCGCGTCTCCCGCTCCGGTGGAGACGCCCGGCGGCGTAACTCAAACCTCCCAGCCCCCGCCGGCTTCCCCATCGCCGGCGCCCTCCCTGGAGGAGGTGCTGGAAGAGGTGGACCGGTTGCTGGAGGGCGGGTCCCTCAAGTCCCCCGACTTCATTGAATCGCCCCTGGGCGACCTGGAACTGCCGGATCTGGACGTGGCCATCCCCGCCGGAGAGGTCTCGGGACTGAACGAGGACTTTGATTGGGAATTTAGTGTGCCCGAAGTGGACATCGAACCGCCGGCAATATCTCCCGGCGACCTCACCCCCTAGCTTCGGCGGCTGATTGGGAAGCAGGCGTGAAGTGCAAGCCGGGGTAGGAGAGCATCCCGCGCGTTGGCGCGCGCTGGCCTTGATTTCCGCGGCCACGTTGCTGAGCCTGACCGTTTGGTTCAGTACCAATGCGATCGCGCCGGCCTTGGAGACCGAACGGGGGTTTTCCAGCGGCGACATTGCCTGGCTGACCATTGCAGTCCAGCTGGGCTTCGTGCTGGGCACTCTCACCATCGCGCTTACCAACCTGGCAGACATGGTGAACACCCGGGCGCTGTTCGCCATCTCTGCTGTTCTGGCGGGTGCGAGTAACGCCGCACTGGTCTTTGTACCCGGCGGGTTTGCCGGCGCCCTGGTGCTGCGGGTGCTGGCCGGGGCCTTCCTGGGGGGTGTCTACCCGCCGGGGATGAAGATAATCTCCGGCTGGTTTCGTTCCGGCCGCGGCATCGCCATCGGCACCATGATCGGAGCGCTCACTCTGGGCTCCGGCTCGCCCCACCTGCTGCGCTCGGTATTCATAGCCCAGTGGGAAATAACCTTGTACATCAGCTCAGCGCTGGCGGCCCTGGCCGGGGGTATCGTCTTCTTCCTGGTTCAAGACGGGCCTTTCGACGTCCCGGCCCGCCGTTTCCGGCCGAGCTATATCCTCCACACCATCAAGGTCCCGTCCACCCGGCTGGTCTTCTTCGGATATTTGGGCCACATGTGGGAACTTTACGCCATGTGGGCCTCGATTCCCGTCTTCCTGGCGTCGGTCTACGGAACGAAGCGCTTGGCTGGGGACTCTCTGGACCTGGCCAGTCTGATCACGTTTCTAGTCTTTATCTCCGGGGCTGCCGGCTGCGTCGTCGCCGGCTTCCTGGCCGAGCGGGTGGGCCGCACCGCAACAACCAGTTGGGCGATGGCCATCAGCGGCGGGACGGCACTGTTTATCGGTTTCCTGCCCCTGGATTGGGAGGTGGTAATCGCCTTGGTCGCCCTGGTCTGGGGAGCTTCGGTGGTCGCCGACTCGGCCCAATTCTCCACCGCTTTGACCGAACTCTCCGAGGACGCCTACCGGGGAACCGCCCTGACTTTTCAGACCGGGGTGGGCTTCCTGTTGACCATCATTCCCATACGGCTGGTGCCCGTGCTGGCTGATTCGATAGGTTGGGGTCCGGCTTTCGCTGCTCTGGGAATAGGCCCCGCCCTCGGCATCGCTGCGATGCTCCGGCTGCGCTCGATGCCGGAATCAGCCGCTCTAGCGCTGGGCCGGCGCTGAGCAGCGGGCACCATCAAGAGCCTATCCAACAGCTCCAAGGGAGGCCACTCTTGGTCTTTCGACCAGCTCAGGACGAACGGATTTTCCCCGTTCGTGGTGAGCCTGTCGAACCACATTCCAACATAGTTTCTTAGTGCTCCATGCCTTGGCCGACTTTCAAATTCGAGCCCAATCACCCAGAAAGGTGTAGAGGTGCGCGAGGCGAAGCCCCGCGCACCTCTACACCCACTCCGGGAGGGGGGACCACTTTGTGAATTTGCCCGTTCTCGGCCGAAAGGACTGAACCGGAGTTTCGGACCGGAAGCGGGCCGGCCTTGCGGCTACTTGATGATGTTCTCCGGCACCTTGTTATTGATCGGCGGCACGTCCTGGATATGCAGCCAAATGGCCCGAAGGTCGTCGTCGGTCATGTTTCTGATTTGCTGCCACGGCATGGGGAGCAGCAGCGGCGCACCCTGTGGATTGACGCCACCCCTCAGAGCCCGGAAGAAGTCCTCCTCGGTCCAGGTACCGATTCCTGTCTCCTCGTCCCGGGTGAGATTGGAAGCGTAAATTGTGCTCTCGCCGACATCAAAGGCTTCGCCCCCGACCACAGCTTGTCCCAAGCGATCACGCCCCTGACCATAGGGGTATGGCACGCGGAGCAGGGAGAAACCGAGTTGGCCAGGTAGTCGCCGTATTCCGCGGTGGGGCCCCGTGGCGGAGCGGTCACCGGGCCCTCGATGCGGTCCGGCGGCGAGACGAGAAAGCTCAAAAGCAGCCTCCCCATCAGGCTCGGTTTGAATATCGGAACATCGTTCTCCGCGGATTCCTGGCTTCGAAGGTAGGCCACGATTGCCTGAACGTCCTCGTCGGACATGCCAACAAACAGTTCCGAGGGCATGAGGAGCAGGAGGCGGCCGTTTATTCCAATTCCCTCCCGGATGGCGCGGATGACCTCTCCGTCGGTCCAGCCGCCGATGCCCGTCTCTACTGACGGGGTGATGTTTGGCGTATAGATAACCCCGAGCGCCGAGATGTCGAATTTGCGCCCCCCCGCCGGGAGGAGGTCCGGGTTCTCCTCGCCACCCACGCTGTGGCAGGCGCCGCACACCGAGACGTTCTTGTACAGGTACTCACCCCGGGCGATGTTGGCTGGGTCCATGGAAACCGTGACATCCTGCACCGGGTAGTCGAAGGTCCTGTCCCAGCGCAGTGTCACCGTTATCGCCAGCGCGACGACCAGGATGACGAGTACGCCCCCGATACCCAGGAGCACGCGTACCCAGAGCCTTTTTGGCAGTAATCCCATTCGCCGAACCTCCATCGTGGGTTCCCACTTCTGCTTCAACGATCCGTGAGCAGGAATGCCCCAGCCGATTCGTAGTGCGCCAAAACGCTTCACATTGTACACACCGTGTCCCGGTTGTCGAGAAGCGGACGCTTTTGCGCATATGAACCGGTCAGCGCTCAGTATACCGGAATATCCGGCCTTGCTCCCCTAGGCAAACTGCCGGGTCCGGCTGATTCACGGCAAATGCCGAAGACCGCCGCGGAGTGCGCGCAGGCCGTAGTGGCGATAGAATCAGGACCACACTCTCCGCGAACTGTGCTCTCTTCGCGGATTCCATGAAGCTGGGCGCTATGGTGGTTTCGGCACAATAGCGCGGGGGGACGACGGACATGAAACGGGCGCTGATCATCCGCCACTCCGCGACGGAGTCGCTGGCCGCCAACTACCGGGAAGTGCTGGAGGAGCAGGGGTTTCAGCTGGAAGCGCTGAACGTCTTCGAGTCGGCCCCGGCCCACGGCCGGTTCTCGCCGCCGGACCTGGCCGAGATCAGCCTGACAGTGGTGTTGGGCGGGCCCCTATCCGCCAACGAGGAGTATCCCGCCCTCCACCGGGAACGGGCCTACCTGAAAGAAGCGATGGACCAGGGCAAGCCGGTGTTCGGTGTGTGCCTGGGGGCTCAGCTGATGGCCAGGGCCCTCGGCGGCGCCGTGGAACCCACCGGCGGCTACCAGTTCGGCCTGCGCCGGATTTCCGTCACCGCCGAAGGAGACGCCGACCCGGTGTTCAGCAAAATTCAGGTTCCCCTGGTCCCGACGTTGCACGGCGAAAGCTTCACGATTCCCCCCGGCGCGGTCAAGCTGGCCGAGGGTTTCATGCTATGCCGGGACGGCCGCTACCGGCGCATCAACATGGCGTTCCGCCACGGCACATCATACGGGTTCCAGTTTGAGCCCCAGCTAACCCTGGAGGAACTGCAGGTCTGGGACCGGGAGTTGCGGGGTGACTACGCGCTGATGGGGGACCGGTTCGACCCCGACGAGGAAGCGGCCAGGAACCTCAGAGAGTTCGCCAGGTTCGCTCCCTTCCACGAGGCGCAGATGCTGGAGGTGCTGCTGGCGTTCTTGCGTAACGCGGGTTTGGAGAGCTTTTAGGCCACCGCAACCGCGAGGATGTGCCAGTTGGGAGCCGCGTCGGCGTAGCAGTCGACACTGGCGCAGGAGGAGGCTGGGTTCAGTCGGGCGCTCCCACTAGCTTGACAGCTTCAATCTCCTCATAATCATTCACCCTCGTGTATATCTTCGCACCTTGGACCTTGTAGCTTGTCTTGGCGAAGACCAGATTGAACTCACCAGGGCAACTGGTGTTGTCCGTCCCGGTCCATACGGTGTGATAGGCCCCTTCGGTATCAATGAGGTCCACCTGGTAAACAAATCCGCTATTGTACGGCTCATAGACGGTAAGCCCCGTGGCGAAGACCGGCAGCTCGAACCGTGCTTCCAGCCACTCGGGATCACTTCCGCCGGTCGACGGCGACCAGGCGACCGCATCACCGCAGGCGAACCGCTGATCCGGGGCCCCGGTGGCCACCATCGCGCCATAATATGAGTTCCATTCTGAACTCGCGGTTGCTGATATGGCGAACTGCTCCTGGGTGAGCGGAGCGGGAGTCGAAATGGCGGTGGGCGCCGGTGCGAGAGTTGGCTCCGGTGTTTGGGTCGGAGTGGGAAGAGTGGTCCCGCTCGGAGAAGCCACCGCAATCACGAAGATGTCCCAATTGGGCGCCGCGTCGGTGTGGACTATCCCCTGGTAGGCGATTTCCG
>CAJWBT010000085.1 GCA_913020235.1 uncultured Chloroflexota bacterium | reverse complement strand
GGGCTTCCTTCAGGGGACGGCCCCGGTCATCGGCCTATGATGCCGCCAAGGCCGGCCTGATGCGATTTACCGAGTGTTTGGCCCAGGAGTGGGCGCCATACGGCGTGCGAGTCAACTGCATCGCGCCGGGCTCCTTCCCTGACCCGGAGCAAATGTCCGCGGAGGCTTATCAGGGCCGGCAGGAGACCGCCCAGCGAGAGATTCCCCTGGGCCGGCTGGGCAAACTGAAGGAGCCGGGCTATCTTGCCGTCTTCCTGTCCTCGCCCGCGGCGGCCTACATTACGGGCCAGACCTGGGCCGTGGATGGCGGGATCAGTATCAAGCAGCCTTAGCCCATCGTCCACAGTTGAATCCGCCCAACCTCTGCCTCCCCTTTGGAAGGGACCATGTTTGTAGCCGTCTCTTTCTGAAATGTGCATATTCCGGCCCGTGATGAGGGGAAACTAGAAGGATTCTCTTCAAACACCCTTTATAGTATGCTATCACTGCCGGGGCGGCGGACGGTGAAGGCGCTGGAGAAACGCGGACCCGATGTTCGGGGAAGGTGTAAGAACCCATGATGGACTATCCACTTCTCGTGCCGCGGATTCTGGAGCGGGCCAGTACCCTCTTCCCCCGAAAAGAGATAATCACCCGCGTCGGCGAAGGCACCCACCGGTACACCTACCGTGACCTGGCGGGACGGGTGGCCCGGCTGGCCAACGCTCTCTCCGGCCTGGGCGTGGGTCCCGGCGACCGGGTGGGCACCTTTGGCTGGAACACCTACCGCCACCTGGAAACCTATTTCGCCGTGCCGGCCATGGGCTCAGTGCTGCACACCATCAACATCAGGCTGGCCCCCGATGACCTCGTTTACATAATCAACCACGCCGGCGACAAGGTGCTTCTCGTCGACCCGGACCTGGCGCCCCTGATTGAGGCCCTTGTCCCCAAGCTGGAATCGGTGGAGCACTTCATTGTGATGACCGACGACCCCGAAGTGTCCACCAGCCTGCCCTCGGCCCACAGCTACGAGGAGCTGTTGTCGCGGGCCTCGGACCAGCACACTGCCGTGGAGTTGGACGAGAATGCGCCGGCAGGCCTATGCTATACCTCGGCCACCACCGGGCGGCCCAAAGGGGTGATGTACTCCCACCGGGCGCTGTTCCTTCACTCGATGGCGGAATGCCAGGTGGACACCCTGGGGCTTCGGGAACGGGACGTGGTCATGGCCGTGGTCCCCATGTTCCATGCCAACTGCTGGGGCACCCCCTACTCGTCCACGATGGTTGGGGCCACCCAGGTGTTCCCCGGCGTCCGGCCCGACCCGAAGATCATCTGCGAGCTGCTCCAGCAGGAGCGGGTCACCGTCAGCGCCGGGGTGCCCACCATCTGGATAGCCCTGCTGGACTACGTGGAGCGTGCCGAGACGCAGTACGATTTCTCCGGCCTGCGCGAGGTGCTTAGCGGCGGCTCTGCGGTCCCCATCAGCCTGATTCAAGCCTATCGGGAGAAGCTGGGCGTGGAGTTGGTCCACGCCTATGGCATGACCGAAGCCACCCCTCTGGTATCGGTTAACCGCCGCAAGAGCACCTTGGACGGCCTTTCCTCCGAAGAGCGGCTTCAACTGGAGGGCAAGCAGGGGATTACCGTCCCCGGCCTGGAGATGAGGCTGGTGGATGACCAGGGTCAGGAGGTGCCCTGGGACGGGGAGCAGCGCGGGCAGTTGCTGTTCCGCGGCCCCTGGATGGCCAGCGAATACTACAACGATCCCCGCACCCCGGAAACCTTCATCGATGGTTGGTACCACAGCGGCGATATCGCCTCGGTGGATGAAGAGGGGTACATCCAGATTCGCGACCGGGTCAAAGATATGGTCAAGAGTGGCGGGGAGTGGATCTCCTCGGTAGACCTGGAGACGGCCATCATCGCCCATCCGGCGGTACTGGAAGCGGCGGTCATCGCCATCCCCCATCCTACCTGGCAAGAGCGGCCCCTGGCCTGCGTTGTTCCCAAAGCCGAGCATCGAGAATCCCTGAACAAGGCCGAGATCCTGGACTTTATCCGGGGCAAGTTTGCCCGGTGGTGGATTCCCGACGATGTGGTCGTGCTGGATGAGATCCCCAAGACCAGTGTGGGAAAGTTCGACAAGAAATTGCTCCGGGAGCGATTCCAGGACCACGTGCCCGGCGGGTGAAGTGCTTCGCCTGGTTCCCACTTCAGCTAACCCAGGACATCAATGCCAATGCGGGTCCTGATGCCCTATCGCCGACGGGCGACGATGTTTCGTGGGACAGACGTACCGGGAGGCCAACCGGCCAAGGCCCGAAGCCGCCGCTACAGCTTGACCTTGCTTTTGGTGGGCGCGTTCAGTAGAATCGAGATGGCGGGTGGTGGCGCGCGGATTCTTCGTGTAATGCGGCCTGAAGTGGTTTACCGTTGGCAGGATGATGGATGATTAGGGTACTTATCGTCGAAGACGAAGGCCCTTTTCGGGATATGCTGAAGATCTCGCTCAGCGTGATACCCAACTTGGAAGTGGTGGACGCGGTTTCCGATGGGCGGACGGCGATCGAAGCGGCCGATCGATTGGTGCCTGACGTGGTGTTGATGGACATCGAGTTGGGCAGTGAGCCCAATGGAATCCTCGCGGGACGGGCCATCAAACAATCCCATAGCGATATCGGTATTGTCGTCCTGTCAGCCCACAAGGAACGCGAGTATGTGGACCTCGTCTCAAAAGAGGATTACGCGGGCTGGTCCTACCTGCTGAAACAGTCGGTGAGCGATGCCGGGGCGTTGGTCCGGGCAATCGAGGGCTCGGCCTCCGGTCTGGTGGTCATGGACCCCTGGGTGGTCAGCAGCATGCGGCCGCGCAAAGGCTCCCTCACCGCCCGGCTGACTCCCCGTCAACAAGAAGTGCTGGCGATGATGGCCCAAGGGTACAACAACGCGGCCATCGCCGAGAGACTGGTCCTGGGGACCAAGTCCGTGGAAAACTACATCAACGCCATCTACCAGGAGCTGGGCCTGAGCCATAATGGCCCCCTTCACCCGCGTGTCCAGGCGGTCCTGAGCTACATAAGAGACAGCGATTAGGTTTGAGGGCGGTGGCTCGGGAGCAAGCCGGCTGGCAAACGGTGACCCCGCCCCATGGCCGCTAAGCTTCGCTGTCTGCCTCCCTATCTCAATGCCAAGGCTGGTCCGGCCGTGACCTATTTCCTCGGCTGTCGGCCCAGGGAAGTACCGTGTTAGACGCATCGGCTGGCGACGCCGTCCGGGCCCAGGGGTTGGAGAAAAGCTTCGGGGACTGGCCGGTGTTGTGGGACCTGGACTTGACCGTCGGTTGGGGAGAGTTGCTGGTCTTGTTCGGGGCCAACGGCGTGGGCAAGACCACGCTGCTCCGGATCCTCTCCACCCAAACCAAACCCGACGCTGGGACCCTGATGGTGGCCGGTTACAGCCAACGCCGGCAGCCGGAAGCCGTCCGTCGCCGGGTTGGGGTCGTCGGGCACCAAACCTTTCTCTACCAGGACCTGACTTGCCGGGAAAACCTGGTGCACTACGGACGGCTCTTCGGACTTGAAGACTACCGCCGGCGGGCGGCGGAAGCCCTCTCCCGGGTCGGGCTGGCCGATCGGGCGGACCGCCTGGTCCGTACCCTGTCCAATGGGATGCAGAAGCGGCTTTCCGTTGCCCGGGCCACCTTGCACCAGCCCCAACTCCTCTTGCTGGACGAACCGGAGGCGGGGTTGGACCGGGAGTCGGTGGCGATCCTCAAATCCCTGTTGGAAGAGTGGACCGAGGCCGGCCGGTCCGTGGTCATGATTACCCACGACGTTGAGCTGGGCTTGTCCTGGGCCAACCGGGCCGCGGTGTTGCAATCCGGAAGAATCCATTTCCCGTCCTCGGACGAATACAGAGACGACGCTTCGCTCCGGCGCATGCTGGCGGCCTCCCCGGAGCCCGGCCGGTGATAGAGTTCTTGCGGCCGGTCTGGGTGTTGGTTTGGAAGGATATCCTGCTCGAGTTGCGCTCCCGTGACCTGGTTATCTCGGTGTTTGTCTTCGGACTGGTGGTGGTGGTGATCTTCAACTTCGCTCTGACCGTAACGGCCCAGCGGGCCACGGTGCTGGCGCCCGGAATTCTCTGGGTGGCCTTTTCCTTCGCTGGGGTGCTGGCCATGAACCGGGCCTTCGTCCGGGAGAGGGAACAGGGCGGGCTGGAAGGCCTATTGCTTACCCCGGCCAGCCGGGACGCCATCTTCTTGGGCAAGGCGGCGGCCAGCTTTCTCTTCATGCTCCTGGTGGAGGTAATTCTGCTGCCCGTCTTTGCCGCGTTGCTGGGCTTTTCCGCCCTCTCCTTGACGCTCATATTGACCATCGTGCTGGCCACCGTGGGGTTCGCCCTGGTAGGCACCTTATTTTCTGCCATCGCCGTGCAGACCCGCTCTCGTGAGATCATGCTGCCGGTGCTGTTTTTCCCGGTTATTTTGCCGGTGCTTGTGGGCGCGGTGGAGGCGTCGAAGCAGGCCATCGGCGGAGATCCCGCCGTTGGTGCAGGGCATTGGCTGCCTTTGCTCGGCGCATTCGATGGGCTGTTTTTGGTAATATGTCCTTGGGTCTTCTCATTTGTCGTGGAGGAGTAGCCGGCTGTGGCTGGGACCGAACAGGAGGAGCGGGCACAGGCGAAGTCCTCCCCCTTGGGGTGGGGGCCGCTGAAAGTGCCCGGAGTTTCCAGATTGCGGGTCTACCTGGTGTTTTTGACCGGGCTGCTAATGCTGGCCAACCTCTACCTGATATTCATGGAGGCTCCCACCGACGCGGATACGGGCGACGTTCAGCGGATAATGTATCTCCACGTGCCTCTGGCCATTATGTCGTTCCTCGCATTTCTGATGGTCTTCGTCGCCAGCATCCTCTACCTGGTGCGGCGTGAGGCGAAATGGGACAGCCTGGCGCACGCCTCAGCCGAAGTGGGGGTGGTCTTCATCAGCCTGGCATTGATCACCGGAATGATCTGGGCCAAGCCGATTTGGAACGCCTGGTGGCTCTGGACCCCGCGGCTGACCACCACCTTGATCCTGTGGCTGATCTACGCTGCCTACCTCATGGTTCGGGCCTACGCGCCGAGCCGGGCGAAGGGGGCCATCTACGGGGCAGTGGTGGGGATCATCGGCTTCACCGACGTCATCATCGTTTACTTCTCGGTTCAGTGGTGGCCCGGCATCCACCCGGAGCCGGTTGTTGGCCCCCAGGCTGCGGGTGACGCGCTGGACTCCACGATGCGGGCCGTGCTGCTGTTCTCGTTTGTGACGTTTTTCTTCCTGTTGCAGTACCTGGTGCTGGAGCGGATGGCGCTACGGAACAGCGAGGACCGGGTGAGGGACGTAAGACTTGTATTGCGGAGAGGCCGCGGCTAAGTGCCAAACCACCGTGAAAATGGGGAGGCGAAGCCCGCTCGGACCAGCTGGAGGCGAACGTTCCGGGGTCTCAGCGGCTCGCCTTGGGCCCTCCGCTCAGCATCACCCGTTAGAAAAGTTATTGAAGCGGCCACTTACCTGGCCGCAGGAGAGTAAGGAGCCATGCCGACCGCGCTGCTGCTGACCGTGCTGCCATCGTGTAACCTCCCCTACCTCTTTGCCGCCTTCGCCGCGAGCTGGGCCGCCTTTTTCGTCTACGCGTTTTTCGTGACCAGGCGTCAGCAGGAGCTGCAGACCGATATCGAGGGGTTGCGCCGGGCCCTGGAGCAACGAGCCCATGACCCGGAGTAGCCGCCCTCCTTGCTGGCAGGGCGGTTACAGGCGCGATACCATAGATTGTAGGGACAGAAACCGGCTGGTTGGCCCGGTGGCCGTACCGCCGGATGGCCGAGGGAGAGGCATTTGGACGACGCGGAGCGGGAACGACCAGAGTTCACGCCAGAGTTGACCTTGGAAGAGGAGGCTAGGGGCCGAAGCAACCGGACCCGCCTGATCATTCTGGTGTTGGTCGCCGGGCTGGCGCTCGGCTATATGATCTACGCTGCCTTTCCGGGCAACGCCCTCTTTTTTCTTACCGTCGACGAGTTCATGGAGAAGGGCGATGTTCAGGACGGCCGGGTGGTGCGGGTAGCCGGTAAGCTGGTCGATGACACCTTTGTTCGAGACGGGAACTCCACCCTAGCCCGGTTCCAGCTTGTCGACAAGGATGGCGGCCCCCAGAGCTACCACCTTTCGGCGAAGTACGAAGGCGTCGTGCCGGACCTCTTCTTCAACCCCCATTCGGAGATCATCCTTGAAGGCAGCTATGGAACGGACCAGGTGTTCACGGCCAACTCCATCCTGGTCAAGTGTCCCTCCAAGTACCGCTCCCTTGAGGATGAGTTGGAAAGCAGCAGCTAGTGCCCCGGCCACTGGGGACCCGGGGACAGCCTTTCCCAGTCTGGCTCCGGCGAGCGCCGGTCTGATCAGGGGGGCATCGTCCCACGGCCACGCTGAACAAAGCTCACCGTATCAGATTCGAGTTGGGTTCTGCGTAGCTGTCCGTCTTTTCACGTCGAGCCGCCGGCCACGCCATTGTTGCCATTGCTCAACGGGGACCGCGGGCAGTTTGTTCGCCGGAGGACCACCGAACAGGCAGGCCAAACCCCTCGGCGAAGGGAGGAGGCCCGCTCAAAGCGGCGGAAAGGGGGGAGGCGCTAGCTAGGCGGAGTCCCTGTGTTTGTTCCGCCCGGTCCGGTTGAGGATGGCCCGCTTGAAAGAGGCGGGCGGCGAAACCCGGGGAAGGCTGGCGAGGATGCTGATGGTCGAGGCCAGCGTGTCCACAAACGCTTGACAGGGCCTGCACTTGCTCAAGTGGCTTTGGATGGCGGAGCGTTTTGCCGGTGGCAAATCCTCTTCAAAGTAGTCCGAAGAATGCTCCCGGACTTCTTTGCAGCCGATATCACGACGTCGAACTAAGTTCCTAAACAGACCAAGCACTGTAATTGCTCCCCGGCTTATTCTAAAGGTATCCGGTGCAGTCGGCAACCTCAAAGGGTCATCCCAGATGGGTACTGTTGGCTCCCACCTTGAGACGGCAAGGGCGGGCTCTATGGACAACCTTACTGATTTAGATGCACGATACGGCCCAAAAGGATTCATATTCGAGGCAATCGGACGCAAATGGAAACTCAGACCCAAATGGACTTTGAGTCGATAGTAGAGAAGTACAGCGACTTCGTATACAACCTGACCTACCGCGTTCTGGGAAACCACGCCGACGCCGAAGACGCGGCGCAGGACGCCTTCCTATCCGCTTTTCGCAGCTTCGAACGCTTCCGGGGGGAGGCCTCGGTCAGCACCTGGCTCTATCGCATCGCGGTCAACGCCGCACTGATGAAGATGCGGAAAGACCGGCAAAAGAACTTGCTGACCCAGACGGGATACGACGACCTGCGTATTGCCAGTATTTCCGATGGTCCGGAGAAGATGGCGCTCAACACCGAGCTTCGGGAGCGCTTGGAACAGGGGTTGGGGTTGGTGGCCCCCAACCTGCGAGCAGCCGTGGTCTTGCGGGACGTGCAGGGCCTGAGTAACGAAGAGGCCGCCGCGGTGTTGGATATCTCCGTTTCCTCTCTGAAGGCTCGTCTGCACCGGGGGCGGATCCTACTTCGTAAATACCTGCAAGACTACCTCAAGCAGGCCCAGTAGACCGGTCCCGGCGCCGCGATTGGGAAGCTCCATGCTAGGAGTTCAGTGATACCCGGTTAGATCTGGAACGCCTCCATCAACTCCTCGACGGTCCGGGGTTTGGCCTTTTCCCACACTTGTTCGACCTGTCGGTCCAACGATGGCCGGCTCTCGTCTTGGTACAGCACCCCTACCGGCACACCACCTTGCTGCAGCAGGCCGAACGCCCTGGCGCGGTCCGAGGGGTCGTGGTCCTCCGGAATGGCCCACAGCGCCGGTTCGACCCTGTTCTTCGGGTCTCCCTTTAGCTCCTCATAAGTGTCGTGGTAGGTGGTGCAGGGAGACTGCACATGGACGATGGCGAACCCGGCGTGGTCCATCCCTCGCTTGATCAGGTTGGCCAGGGGCCGGGGTTGGCCGGAGAAACCGGAAGCGATGAACGTGACCCCCAGGGTCAGGTACAGCTCCAGCGGATTGGTCTCCACCTCCAGCTTGCCGAACGGAGTGGAGCTGGTGATGGTTCCTATCTTGGTGGTAGGCGAACTCTGGCCCTTGGTCAGCCCGTAGACGCCATTGTCCATGACCACGGCGCAGATATTCAGGTTCCGGGCGGCTTGAGGCCCGATATGCTCGGCGCCGATGCTCAGGAAGTCCCCATCGCCGGCCACTATGACCACGTTCAGACTGGGGCGGGCCATCTTGACGCCAAAGGCGATCGGCAATGTCCTTCCGTGGACGCCGTGGAAGCCGTAGGGCTGGGCCCCTTCCAGTAGGTGGACCAGGTTGCCGGAGCAGCCTATCCCCGCCACCACCACGTTGCCCTCCGCGGGAAGCCCCGACTCTTCCAGCCGGTCGATCATGGCGAGATTAAGCGCCCGGCGCACCCCGAAATCGCCGCAGCCGGGGCACCATTTGAAATCGTACTCCGGGTTCTTCTTGCTCATGCCCGG
>CAJWBT010000084.1 GCA_913020235.1 uncultured Chloroflexota bacterium | reverse complement strand
TGGGGGAGGCGTCGCACTGGCCGGAGGCGTCGCTGCTGGCCACCACGGCGAAGGGAGAATTCTTGATGAACTCCTGGACATAGGCGGTCAGGTGGTCCTTCAACTTGGTCACGGCTCCACCGCTGGGATAACCGAATGCGTCGATGAAACGGTTTCGCGCTATGCTCTGGTCAGTGGTAGTCATTTTGACTCCTTCTGATTTGAAGTTCCTTCATTCTACCCATCCAGCACGGAATCATCAAGGAAATTCCAATTATCAGCGGGCCGGGCAACCCCGGCAAAACCGCCGAAATGATTACGCTAGTACTCAGTCGACTTGGTTCTAACAGGATGTCATTCTGAGGAGCGGAGCGACGTAGAATCTCAGCGTAACAACGAGATTCTTCGCTTCGCTCATAATGACATCCATCAGTTTCAAGCTGACTGGGTACCAGTGTACAGTCTTGTCAAAAGCTCTATCCCGGCGAAACTGCGCGAGAGTCCCTCCCCGCAGCCGTCATTCCGGCGCAAGCCGGAACACAGAGTAGCGTCAATTGGATCCCTCTTCCGCGGAAGGGCCGGGATGACAGACCGGGTATCAAGCCATTTGGGAGACACTTGACTGGGATTCCCGGCCCGGCCTGGTTTGCCGAAACCCGAACGAGGGGCCGCCCCTCGGGACCCGGCAGGCATATCATGCCGGCGCCGGTCTCTACCGCAGCTCGGCCACCGCCTCCACCAGGAGACGGCAATCGGGAAGCGGACGAATCCCCACCCGGATGTACTGGGGCAGGCCGAAAGAAGCGCAGTCCCGCACGAACAGTCCCTTTCGCATCAGCCGGTCGCGCCAAGAGGCCGCGTCGCCCACCTTGACAAGCAGGAAGTTCGCGGCGGAGGGCGGCACACCGAATCCCAAACCGGTCAGCTGGGCCGTCAGGTATTCCTTGGCCTGTGCCACGGCCAGCCGCGCCCTGGGAAGATAACCGCCGTCGGCAAGGGCCGCCAGGCCGGCCGCCTGGGCCATTCCGTTGACGCTCCAGTCCGGCTGGAAGGCCGCCAGACGCCTGGTCACATCCTCCGACGCCAGGCAGAAGCCCAGCCGAAGTCCGGTCAGCGCGTAGTCCTTGGTCATGGAACGCAGCAGGACCACGTCGCCACGGTCCAGCAGGGCTTGAGAGTCCCAGGGGTTGTCAGCAAAGGATACGTACGCCTCGTCGACCACCAGCAGTCCTCCGGCCTCGGAGGTGGCCTCGGCGAGGAGATCTACCTCTGCGCGCTCAAGAAAGACGCCCGTGGGATTGTTGGGGTTGCACACAAACACCAGGCTGGGCCGCTCGCGGGCGATCTGCCGGGCTGCCAGGTCCAAGTCCCACCGGAAACCAGGGCGGCTCACTGCGTCTTGACAAGAGGTACCGGCCCCCGCCAGCCGGCACGCCCCCTCGTACTCACCGTAGGTGGGTGTCAACAAAAAGGCGGTATCGCCGGTCCCTGGACGAGGCGGCGAAAGCCAGACGCGGGCCAGCAGGTGGATGATCTCGGTAGAGCCATTGCCCACCAGGATGCGCTCGACCGGGACGCTTCCTCGCCGGGAGCCGGAAAGGTGGCGGGAGAGAGCCTCTCGGAGTTCCAGGCAATGAGGGTCGGGGTATGCCGCCAGGTCTACCCGGCTGAGGGCGTCCCGGACCCCGGCGGGAGGACCCAGGGGGCTGATGCTGGCGCTGAAGTCCAGCACCTCGTCCGGCGTCAAACCCAGGGAGCGAAGCTCGGCGGGCTTGACGCCTCCGTGCACCGGCCGGCCGGGCGTAGGGGCGACCGGCCGGTCGCCCCTACGTGGTGGTTCAGGACGGCTAGAAGATTCCATGTCTCAACAAGGTCAGGCCCAAGGCCGCCAGCAGGCCGAGGCCCGCCACCAGGTACATGGACCTGACGGCCTGGGTGATGTCGTGGACCTCCACCGGGCGGGTGTTGTCGCCAAGGCGATAGTGGCCCGCCTTCTCCAACTCAACTCCCAAGGCGCCGGCCATGCCGCTCATGGCCCATCCGGCGTTGGGGCTCTCGGTGCGGGAATGGTCCCGCCACATGATGCGCCAGGCCCCGCGGGCCCTCTGCCCAGGCAGGAACAGGCTGCCGAAGACCAGTAATAGCCCCGCCAGCCGCGCCGGCACCAGGTTCAACAGGTCGTCGAGCCGGGCCGACGCCTTTCCCAAATATTCGTACTCGCCATGGTACCCTATCATGCTGTCCAGGGTGTTGATGGCCCGGTAGGCCACGGCGCCGGGCAGGCCGAAGAGGGCGAAGAACAGCCACGGCCCGACGAAGCTGTCGGCCATGTTCTCCGACACCGACTCCACGGTGGCCACCGCGGCCTGCTCCGAAGAGAGACGGGAAGTGTCCCGGCTGACCAGGGAGCGCAGGTTGCAACGCGCCTGGGCGATTTCCCCCCGGGTCAACAGCCCGCCCACCCGGGCCGCCGTCTGATGGAGCATTCTCAAGGAGAAGGTGGTCTTGAGCAACACCGCCCCCACCAGGACGTAAGCAACATCGTGAACCCCGTGGAGCCCCAAGACGGCGAAGTAGGCGGCCGCGGCCCACAGGCCGGCGACCAGCAGTGCCAGCACCCCTCCGGCCGCCACCCCAACCATGCCGTTTCTCGGGACCAGTTTCTCGGCAAATGCCACGGTACGGCCCATCCAAACGGTCGGGTGGAACCGGGCGGGCAGCTCTCCCATCGCCAGGTCCAACACCACCGCCAGGACCAGGACCGTTAGATCTGGAACGGTGTCCCCCACGGGTTACATTCCCTTGTTCTGGCTGGATCTTTCAAGAACGGCCCGCTTCACGGCGCCGGGTTTACCCTCCCTTGACCCTGCCACATCGCTCAGGTGAATCTTCCTACCTCAGCCCCAACAGCTGGGGCAAGGGCTCTATCCACCCATGGGGCAGTAGGGCGACCGCCGTCATCAGAGCCGCAGCCTCGGCCACTTCGTTGACCGCCCCGTAGGTGTCTCCAGTCAGACCCCCCAGCGTCCCAGCCATATACCGGCCCAGCAGCCAGGCCAACACCGAAACCCCAGCCAACATTCCTGCGCCGCCGAAGCCGCCCAAAGCGATGGCGGAGACCACCGCCGTTCCCGCGGCAACCACGACCGCCCCCGCGGCGCCGCCTTGATGAAAAGGCGAGCCGAGACCCTGGCTCCGCACGTAGGGGAAGGCCCCCAACACCAGGACCATCGACCACCGGGACATCATCGGGAACAGCAGCAGTGATGCCTGCCGCCCCGGGTCCGGCAGGGCAACCAGTGAGACCAGCGCCCCATACCTCAATAGAAGCAGGCAGACAGCGCCGGCTATGCCGAAGGCGCCCACCTGGGAGTCTCGCATGATCTCCAGCCGGCGCTCCCGGCTGAAGCCGCCGAACAGCCCGTCGCAGGTGTCCATCAAGCCGTCCAGGTGCAGCCCGCGGGTGACGATCACCAGGGCAACCACCAGCACGGCGGCAGTCATGTACACCGGAAAGATTTCCCGGGCTCCCCGCTCCAGGCCCACCATCAGCAGGCCCACCAGAAGACCCACGACAGGGAAGTAAGCGCGGGAGTCGCTGATCTCCCGCCCAGTTGGACTACGGCTCCAGGTGGCGGGAATGACCGTCAGGAAGCCTAAGGCCGCCAGAAGCGAGATCACGGTTGGGCCTCTCCGCCGTCGCCATCGTCTTCGATACGCTCCGATACCCCGGCTTCGCCGAAGGTGGCCATCTCGGCCAGACACCTGGCGGCGGCTTCGATGATGTGCATCGCCAGGGCCGCACCCGTGCCTTCACCCAGGCGCATTCCCATGTCCAGCAAGGGACTCAAGCCCATGGCGTCGAGGCCGACCCGATGGCCGGGTTCCACCGATTGGTGGGAAGCGATGAAGTAGTGTCGAGCCTCCGGGGCCATGGACCAGGCGATCAGGGCGGCGGCGCCGGAGATGAATCCGTCGACCACCACCGGACGGCGCCCGGCCGCCGTCCCAAGCATTGCCCCGGCCAAGACCCCTATCTCGAAACCGCCGACCTTGGTCAGAACGTCCAAGCCGTCCCTGGGGTCCGGGCGGTTGACCTCGATGGCGCGCCGGACAACTTCGACCTTATGCGATAAAGCCGCGTCGTCCAGCCCGGTCCCCCTGCCGGTGGTGACAGCGGGATCGGCGCCGGAGATCACCGCGGTAATGGCGCTGGACGCGGTGGTGTTGCCGATGCCCATGTCACCGCAGGCTATCAGGTCGGCGCCCTCGGCAATCTGCTCCTGGGCGGTGTCGATGCCGGTCTCGATGCACTGGATGGCCTGCTGGCGGGTCATGGCCGGTCCGACGGCCATGTTGGCCGTCCCCTTGCCGGCCTTCACCGAACGCAAAACCGGATGGGGATCGAGGTCCGCGGCCACGCCGGCGTCCAGGATGACGATGCTGGCCCCGGCCTGTTTCGCCAGCACGTTGATGGCCGCTCCGCCGCGCAGGAAATTCAGCACCATCTGGGGCGTGACATCCTGGGGATAGGCGCTGACCCCCTCGGCCACGACACCGTGGTCAGCGGCGGCCAGGATGACGGCCTTGCGCCGGATCCGCGGGATGGGCTGGCCGAAGATTCCGGCCAGGAGCACGGATAGGTCCTCCAGCCGTCCCAAGCTTCCCAGGGGCTTGGTCAGCGTATCTTGCCGGGCACGGGCCGCCGCCATCGCCTCCTCGTCCAGGGAAACGACTCGGGCCAGGGTCTGGTCAACCAATTCAGAAATAGCCATGGAGATGCTCCTCAGCCTTCAGCGGTCAGCGGTCAGCTGTCAGCGCTCATCCATCAGCATTAGGACGCCGTGCTGACTGCTAGCAACCGACGGCTAAAGGCCATACAAGATTCGACACCGTACAGGTGCTTCAGTTATATACCATGCTTTCAGATTTTCGCCTGACGATTTCCTTCAAGAATCCAAGACACTCTTCGCTTCCACCTTGGACATTTCGCGGTCCTGAAAGCTGAGAGCTGACAGCTGATGGCTGAACGCTCGTCAAAACTCGATGCCCGGTTGGGCCTTGATGCCCTGCTGGTACGGGTGCTTGATGACTCGCATGTCGGTGACCAGGTCGGCGTAGTCGACCAGGACCTGGGGAGCGTGACGCCCGGTGATAATGACGTGCTGCATCGGAGGCCGCTGTTTCAACGCCTCGATGACCTCCTCGATCGGAATCCAGCCGTAGTGGAGGGGGTACGTAAACTCGTCCAAGATTACCATGTCGTATTCCCCGGAGGCGATTATCTTCTTGCATTCCTCCCAGTGGTCCCTGGCCAGGCTTGCCGTCTGCTGCAGGTCTTGGGAGCGCCAGGTAAACCCGTCGCCCATCGCCCGCATCTCCACGCCGATCTTTCTCGCGGCCCGCTGCTCCCCAAAGTTGGCGGTCGAGTGCTTGATAAACTGGAGCATCACGACCTTCAAGCCCCGGCCCCAGGCGCGGAACAGGGCGCCCATGGCGGCGGTTGTCTTGCCCTTGCCGTCACCCGTGTTGACAATGACCAGCCCCTGGTTGATCCTGGGGCCTTTTATCGACTGGGGTTCCTCCAGGGTGGCCTCATCGGCGCTCATGCTGTCCTCACACTCCGGTGAAGGTTCGTTTCGAGCCGTCATTTCCCGGCGAGGCCGCGCCGGGGGACTGAAGCGTTTCCAATCCCGACTTTTCGGCACAGGTGTCGATGAAACGGCGGGCCAGCGAGGGGTCGCTCCCAAGGTGAATATGGACGTAAGAGGCCCACACGCTGCCGACTTGGAAGCCGTCGGCCCGGTTGTCCTGGTCCACCACCCGGTAGACCGAATGCTCGGGTTCTGGCGGTTGCTCAAGAGTCGACCAGTGAAACTCGTGGCCCCGCACCCGCTGCCCGCGCCGCATCAGCGGACTGTCAGTGCGTGACTCGACCTCCCGGTAGCCCAGGATCAGCCGCCGGTCTGACATACCGGAGACCGCCGGGATCGCCCCCACCATCGGGTACCGGACCCCGTCCAGGCCGGAAAGGCTCCGGCCCAGGTACATGAGCCCGCCGCACTCGGCGTATATCGGCACCCCCCGGCCCACCGCGCTCTGGATGGCGGCGTGCATGGGGGCGTTCCCGGCAAGCTCGGCGGCGAACATCTCGGGAAACCCGCCGCCGATGTAGATGCCGCCGGCTCCAGCGGGCAGCTCGGCGTCTTCCATGGGGCTAAACGGAGCAAGCTCGGCGCCCCATGCCTCCAGCAGGTCCAGCGAGTCCTGGTAGTAGAAGCTGAAAGCCTTGTCCCTGGCGATGGCGATGCGGGCGCGTTTGGGCTGCGGCTCCTCCGGGTACACCTGGACCGGGGCCGGCGGCGGATTCGAAGTCGCGGCGAGTTCCACGATGCGGTCCAGGTCGAAGGTCTCTTCCACCTGGGCCACGAGCACGTCGTACCATTGGCGGGCCACCGTGCCCTCCACCGTCGGTATCAATCCCAGGTGGCGCTCCGGTTGAGTCAGCTCCTCCCGCTGGGGCAGGTAGCCCAGCACCGGAAGACCCGTGGTGGCCTCGATCTGAGGCCGGCAGAACTCCAGGTGCCGCAGCCCGCGGACCCCGTTGAGGATGACCCCGACGATGCGCAGGCCGGGATCGAAATGCTGGTAGCCCAGCACCTCGGCGGCCACGCTGCGGGCGACCTTGCGGGCATCGGCCACCAGAACCACCGGGGCCTCCAGCACCTTGGCCAGCTCGGCGGTCGACCCTTCCTCGGATAGGCTGGCGTGGCCGTCGAACACCCCCATCACCCCCTCCACCACCGAGATGTGGCACCGGGCGCTGGCCCGCTGATACAGCTCCAAAACCGTGGAATGAGGCAAGAGCCAGGTATCCAAATTGCGGCTCGGCACACCGCAAGCCGGCCCGTGGTAGGAAGGGTCGATGTAATCGGGGCCGGCCTTGAAGGGCTGCACTCGATAGCCGCGGCGGGTCAGCGCCCCCATGATTCCGGTGGCTACCGTGGTCTTGCCTACGCCACTCCGCACTCCGGCGATTACTATGGCTGAGGTCAAAGCAAGGGCTCCTTATGAACCTTCGAACTCCGGTATGGCAAGAACGAAAAAGCCCGGCTCCACAGCCGGGCTCAAGCACATGACGACTCGTACCCTTGTCCGCGAAGTGTCGCAAGTCCGGCCTGAAGCGAGTCTCCTGGCTTCCGGCGTTAACGAGCTTCTTCGCCATCCCGGCTCGGCCAACGAGCCGGTGGGTCCGCGTGAGCGGACGGAAGAGCCCTTGCCGGTTACAGTGGCGGGACCGCGCCGGATTTTCACCGGCTTCCCCTCTTTAGTCCCGATGAATCGGGCCACCTTCAGGCAATATTCAGTTGTAACGAGCCACGCCCTGGTCCTGCGTGTCCCTATCCCCACAAGGGGAATTGTCCGGTATTGTATGACGGACGGGTAGGGGCGTCAATACACCCGTTTAGCTGATACACCCGAGACGGGCCATATCCTCTCCCCCAAGCAACTTCTCCCACCGGGGATCAGAGGGGCAGGTGCACCGGCCGGAAACATCGATCGGGTCCTTCAAAAGTGCCGGCTGCGCATGGCGGACAGCCAGAGAAATGCGCTCATGACCACGAAGAAAAAGCCCATGAAGATCGCCAGCCACCCCAGGGCTCTTACCAGCCACATGCCTAGGGGGGTTAGGATCAACAGCCCGGAAAGGATGAGAAACGCTCCGCACCCTACTAGCGCCTTGCCACCGTTAGCGCCGATCCCGTATTGCATCGCAAAGAATTAGCCGGCCAATCGCTAGCCGGCGTTGAGGGTATAGATAGCAACTTGCTCGCCAACCCGCTTCTCTTCTTTAAGCTTCGCCAGGTGGGTGCGCACGTTGCGAGCCGCGGCATCCCGCAGGTTCCGGCGCAGATTGCGGGGGTAGATAGCCTTCACCAGGTCATCCACCGAGCTAGCGCCCTTCTCCAGGGCCGCCAAAACCTGGTCTTCCCGTTGCTGCCGGTGCTCGATGTACCACCGGACGCGCTGGGTACCGTTGGGGATCAGTGGGCCGTGGCCGGGGCAGATTATGTCCGGGCGCTGGCGGGCCATCAACTCCAGGGTGCGCATGTACTGCTTGAGGTTTCGGACGGTGGCGGAGGAGTGCCCCAGGATGGTGTCTCCGCTGAATAGGACCCGGCCGGCCGGAAGAAAGTAGCACACGTGGTCATCCTCGTGGCCGGGGGTGAAAAGCGCTCTGAGAGACATGCCGGCGCCCACGGGGATTTGCTCTCGGGACCGCAATTTTACCACGGAGCCCGATCCCAGCCGCTGGGTAAGACGGGACTCCAGCTTGGGGTGGCATCTCACCGGGCAGTCCATCACCTCTTGCAGCCGGTCCAGGCCGCCTATGTGGTCGCCATGGCCGTGGGTAATCAGGATGGCGGAAATGCGAGGCCGGCCAAGCTCGGCGTGGTAATCGAGGATCTGCTGAGTCCAGGAGCGGTACGGTTCACCGGAATCGATCATTACCATGTCCTGGCGAGGATCGCCGACGAAATAGATCTGAGTCCCGCCGGGGTGCATCGCACCGAAGGTATTCTGGTCTTCAACGATGTGGGTGCTGTA
>CAJWBT010000083.1 GCA_913020235.1 uncultured Chloroflexota bacterium | reverse complement strand
GAGTCCGCCGATTCGACGATGGCGTCGGCGGCGAAGGCCGGCGGCACGAAGATCAACGACAGGTTGGCGTCCGTCTCTTGCACCGCCTGCTCCACCGACTCGAAAACGGGGACCTCGCCGTCGAAAACCTGGCCACCTTTGCCCGGCGTTACACCGGCCACCACGTTGGTGCCATATGCTATACAGGCTCGAGTGTGGAAACTTCCCTCCCGGCCGGTCATACCCTGCACCAAGACCCGGGTACTCTCATCTACCAGAATTCCCATATCACCACCCGCTCCTCAGGGTCTTTCGCGGCCTTCCCGCCGGTCGCAGATGCATTCACGCAGCCCGGCGAATGGCTTGGGCCGCCTCGGCCAAAGTTTCGGCGAATGTGACCGGCAGGCCCGAGTCACGGAGGACGGCCTTGCCTTCATCCACGTTAGTGCCCAGCATCCTCACAACCAGTGGCAACGTGGCCCCTTTCTCCCGGTAAGCCTGGACGATGCCTTGGGCGGCAAGGTCGCAGCGGAGAATGCCTCCGAAGGTGTTGACCAGAACCTTTTTCACCTTTGGGTCGGAGAGAATAATGCTCACGGCGCTGGCCACTTGTTCGGCGCTGGCGCCGCCACCCACATCCAGAAAGTTGGCCGGCGTCGCTCCGGCGTTTCTCGCGGCGTCAAGGGTCGCCATAGCCAGCCCAGCGCCGTTGACCAGGCAACCCACGTCGCCATCAAGGTTCACGTACGATATGTCCAGGTCCGCGGCCAGGGCCTCCAGCTCGTCTTCTTGCGAGCGGTCGCGCAGGGTCGCCAGCTTGGCGTGGCGGAAAAGGGCGTCTTGTTCCAGGTTGATCTTGGCGTCCAGCGCCACCACCTGGCCGCCATCGGTGATGACGAGGGGGTTTATCTCCACCAGGGAGCAGTCGTTTTCGAGAAGTAGCAGGTACATTGCCTGCAGGATCTGGACCACCGCCCGGGCCGGTGCGGACTCCAGCCTCAGCCAGCCGGCCAGCCGGCGGGACTTATACGCTGAAATGCCCATTCCGGGATCGATGGGCTCGGTGTGGATATCCTGAGGTCTCGCCGCGGCTACCTCCTCGATGTCCACCCCGCCGTTTGGACAGGCCAGCACCACCAATCCGCGATACAACGGGTCGATGGTAATGGCCAGGTAGACCTCCCGGCTGATGTTGGCCAGCTCCTCCACCAACACCAGTTTCACGGGCAACCCCGCGGCGCCCGTCTGTTGGGTGACCAGGTTCTTGCCGAGCAACTCCTTGGCGAGCTGTTCAGCTTCGTCGGGAGAGCGCACCACTTTGATGCCCCCGGCCGTGCCCCGTCCGCCCGCATGCACCTGGGCTTTCAAGAGCGCCTGGCCGCCCAGCTCCTCGGTGGCCCGCCGGGCCTCCTGGGGAGACATGGCGACCGCACCGACGGGGACCGGGATGCCGTAGCGCCGGAAAATGTCCTTGGCCTGATACTCGTGAATCTTCATCGGTCCCTCTAAGGCCCTCCCGGTAGAGGCGTCAACAGACAACCCGGTCCGGTTGCCAGTCCTGTTGCCCGTCTCTTGATAAAAGCGGGGAACCGGCCTTCCCTGAGCCCGCAAGGCTCCCAAAACCCTCACGCCGGTTGGGCGCGGGGTACCGTAGTCTATGAGGTTTTTTCGTCGCCGTCAACGTGCCTCCCAGGCGCTTGAGGTGGACAAAACAGCCGGGTCGCCGCATAATCCGAATCCACCAAGAAGGCCTGCCATCATCGTCTCGGGGTCCGCCACAAGCCCGGACTCTCGGCAAAGCCGGACCCTTCGATCGCGAACAGGGCGGCATGCGCAAGCAGGGCGGGCTTGCCGGAGGCTTTCTCGGCGATCCTCTGCTGGCCAAACCAAGGCCAAATATCCCGCCGGATCGAGAACTCCCCGGAGGTTAACGATGCCCACCAAGATTCGCTATAACAAGGTGATCGACCTGCTAGAGCAAGAAAAGCCCGTCTTCTGCTCGGGCATGGTCTGGAACGGGAACCTGGACGACCTGACCTTCATCGCCGACTCAGCCTACGACATGGCAATAATCGAGATGGAGCACCAAGGGTTCAACCTCAACGACCTTCGCCTGTCCCTCCAGTTCTTGCTGAGCCGCAAGAAGATCGCCGAGCAGGCCAACCTCCAGGCGGACCCGGTCCCGATGGTGCGCATACCTCCCAACCTGCGAGAGCACAACCAATGGGTGGTCAAGCAGGCCCTGGATACCGGCGTCTACGGCCTGATTTTACCCCACCTCAACACGGTGGAGGACGCCCAGACGGCGGTGGTAGCGGCCAGGTATCCCCAGGTGCCCGGCGTCGCCGACTTCGAGCCCCGAGGCGAGCGCGGCTGGTGGCAGCGCATCGCCCCCCGGTACTGGGGTCTCACTCCCCAAGAGTATTACGACGCCGCCGACCTCTGGCCTCTCGACCCGGACGGGAATATTCTGCTCATGGGGATCGTCGAAGAGCCGGAGGGGGTCAAGAACATCCGGGACATCCTGCGCCAGGCCAGGGGCATCGGCGCCATCTGGGCCGGGCCGGGGGACATGTCGGTGGCCATGGGACATCGTGGCAACGCCAACCACCACGAGGTACAGGAAAACCTGCTGCGGATCTTGGCGGCCTGCAAAGACGCCGGGGTGCCTTGCGCGGTGGGCGCCACCGCCGCCGAGGTGCCCGCGCGCCTGGAGCAGGGCTTCCGCATCATCATCACGCCGCCCGAGAAGACCACCCACGGCCTTGCCGAGGGCCGCCTCCTTTCCGGCCGCTAGGGGTCTGCCGGTCTTTCAGTCCGGTCTTCCACCGGCCTTCCAAAGGCGGTCATCCCCGGTCCCCAGGCAAACTCCGAACTCACACTGAGGTCTGGCCGCCGGACAGGTGTCTTATCTCGGCCGGGCCTGCCTAAGGGGGGAGCGGCTAGCGGCCCGAAGGTCGCGCACACTCCCCCTATTCGACGCCCTGGCCGGGACTATCCAGGAACCGGAATAGGTCGGCGTCGGCCGACAGGATCACCGTGGTCCCCGTGTTCAGCACCCGTTGGTAAGCCTCCAGGCTGCGGCGGAAGGCGAAGAACTCCGGGTCCTCTTCCAAGGCCTCGGCCAGTATTCTAATGGCATCGGCTTCGCCCTCGCCCCGTAGTTGGTTGCTCGTTTGATCGGCCTGGGCCAGAATGATCTCCCGGTCCCTGTTGGCGCCGGCGCGGATCTGCAGGTCCTGCTCGTCGCCCTCAGCGCGGAACTTGGTGGCGATCCGGTTGCGCTCTGCCCGCATCCGGGTGAAGATGCTGGGCGTCACCGAATCGGGGAAATCGGCTCGCTTGATTCTAACGTCGACTATTTCGAGGCCGAAGGGCTCCTCCCTCTCGACGAAGTACTGGACCGTGAACGCGGTCCCGGCCGACACCGTTTCTCCTTCCTGGAGGCCGAGAGTCAAGGTGTTGCCGGCCGGGTTCAACCCCGTGACGATGATGTCAATTCCCGGAGTCTCGTTTCCGTCCGGCCCATCGGTCACCCGAACGTCGGTCGCGGAAACGCCCGTTCTAGGATCGGCGTCACGGTCCGAGTTATCGGCGTCCAGAACTCCAGCCGGTATCGGAACAGTGAAAGTGGGCCGGCCTTGAAGAACGGGAATCACCTCTCTCTGGGTCACTTCCCTGGCGACAATCCGAAGTCTAACCCCCTCCACCACCTCCTCCAGAAGCGCCGTGCGAGACTCGCTGCTCTCGATCAGGGGAAGGCCTTCCTCTTGATCGACCTTCTGGTTGCCCTGTTCGTCGAGCACCGGCTTGGAGCCGATTATCTCGTTGCGGTCCCTTAAGGCGATCTGAGCCCGAAGCGCGGAGGTCACGATATCACCCAACCGGCTGCGAGCGTTGGCCTCGGTCTGCAACGTCTTCCGGAACTGGACGGGATCGGTGATCCGGTAACGGGCGTAGGAGTCGATGACAAGGTTCTGCTTTTCTTTGTCGGGCATGGCCACCGGCGGAGCGTCGATGCGCAAGATACGCCGGTCAAAGCGAATGACCGTGTCCGCGAAGGGGAGCTTGAGATATATCCCTGGGGACCGTTTCACGGTCTGAACTTCGCCGAACCGGGTTACCAGAACTTGGTCTCGCTCGTCCACAATGTAGAGCGCCTTTACCTGGCCGTTGCCCGGGTAAAGAACTACCAGAGCGAGAACCACCAGCACGCCAACTATGATCAAGGTTTTCATTAAGGCCTCTTTAGACCGAAAAACTCAGAATTAGGGACTCGGGCTGGGACCAACGGGTACGGGGATCACGCCGTCACGGCCACCCAGTATCAACACGGATTCGGCTTCGGGAGACACGATGATCTTGCTTACCCTCGGCAGAATCTGCTCCATCGCCTCAAGGTAAAGACGCTGGCGGGTGACATTTCTGGAGTTGTCGGATATCGAGTACTCATCCAAGACTGCCGTAAACCGGTCCGCCTCACCTTGGGCCCTGGCGATACGTGCCTGCTTAAAAGCCTCGGCCTCCCTGATTATCCGTTCCGCATCACCTCTCGCCCTGGGGATGATGTCGTTTTCGAAGGAGCGGGCCTGGTTGATCTTGGTGTCCCGCTCCTGCCGGCCGCGCAGAACGTCGTCGAACGCGTCCCGGACTTCCTCGGGAGCTTTCACATCCTGAAGCTGGACGTTCAGGACATTGATGCCAGCGCTATAGCTGTCCAAGATTTGCTGCAACCTTTCCCTGGTCGACGCCGCCACTTCTTCCCGCCGAAGCACCAGCACGTCGTCGATGGACCGCTGACCCACCACCAGCCGCAAGGCCGCCTCGGCGGCGTCCTTCAGCGTGCGGCCGTCGGGTTGCCCACTCGGGAGCGACCGGCCCGGCGTTTGCTCACCAGGATCGTCTACCCGAAAAAGGAAACTCGTCAGGTCTTTGATGTTGTATTGAACCACCATTGCCACGTCGACAATGTTCAGGTCACCGCTGATCATCAGGGCTTCGTCCGGGAAAGCCGAGATGGCCCCAGTGTCGGTCCCGCGGAACCCCAGCTCCATTCGACGGGTCTCCGTGACCTGGACTATGTTTTTTCGCCCAATGGGCGCCGGCCACCACCAGTGCAGGCCCGTCTGCTCAACGGGGTTGCTCTGGGCTTCGCCGAAAAATCGGAGAGCGGCCTGCTCGCCGGGGTTGATGGTGTAAATTCCCGACCCCAGCCAAACAATCGCGACCAGGGCGATGACACCCGTCAGTACCAGGCCGATGCCACCGCCCCCCAACCGCTTGTTGATGCGGCCGAAGGTGTCGCGGATGCGGCCCAATATCTGGTCGAAGTCCACTTCAGGTTGCCGAGAGCCTCCAGGTGGGTACATGCAGTATCCTCTTATTTCGGAGATTCAGGCCCGGTCACCCCTGGCCTGCCTAGCAAACCGGGCGTACCATCATTGGTCCATTTGATTCTACCACCAAGTACGTGGTTAAACCACACCAGGGCAGAGGCCTAGCGCCCACCTAGCGGCGGAAACGCCGCTCCACTCCGGCGCAAGGAGGCCGGAAATGGGCTTGGCACGGAGCAACTCCGGCTATTGCCCGGGGCCGCAACCCTACAATTTCACCCCAGCGGGCGGGTAGGAAAAGCGAACCTTACTTGTTAGACTAGGCTCTGATACACCGCCACGCGGCTGAATAACCCGCGGGCCGCGAGACGCGAGGGGGGCCAAGTCCCATGGGCGACACCGGCTTGACCATAACAACCGGGAGCGACATGACCCGTATTCAGGTCTCTTGTGAACACCAGAATGGGCTGATCTACGTGGTGCCCGCCGAGGGGAGTTGGGTCTGCGCCGGCGAGCACCTGTCGGCCCACGCTCTGGCCGGCTTTTTCCGGGAGCTGACTGGGTTGCAGCTACCCACAGTCCAGGACCTGATGAAGCAGTGGGGCATCTACTATCGCAACCTGCCCCCTGGTGGTGGCAAAGCCGCACCCTCTGGCGACGACCCGATCCGCTGACTCGACGAATACTGCCAGGACCTGAGCGTAACGGCCCGGCCATGGCGGAGGGGGAATCAAGACCGGCACCTGGCAACGCCCTCCGGCCCTCGGGGAAGCGGAAAGACGCTAGGGTGCAGTGAACGGAAGCCGCCCTGTTAGTCCGAGCCCTGCCCCGGCGGGCAGGGCGCCGAGTCACATCTCCGGTTCACCGGGCGTTGCGGCCGGAGTTGGGTCACTTTGGCTTGACAGGGTCGGCGCCGGCTGAGGAACCAGAGGCTTTAGCGGCGGCGGAGAATAGGGCTGCGGCTGCGGCGGGACGGCCGGCGTCCCCGGTTCGCCTCCAAAATCGTCATCACCGATAATTTTGTTCAGTTGGTCCCCAGACACCGTCTCATGTTCGATCAGGTACTCGGCCAGGCGAACCAATTTGGGCTTGTGGGTGACCAGTATTTCCTCCGCACGCCGGTAGGCCATGTTGATCAGCTCTTTGACTTCCTCGTCGATCTCTTCGGCCACCTTGTCGCCGTAGTCGCGCTCTTCGCTGAGTTCCCGGCCCAAGAAAACCAACTCTTGCCGCTTCCCGAAGGTGCGCGGCCCAAGAGCTTCACTCATGCCATAGCGCTTGATCATGCTCAACGCGATCTTGGTCCCCCGCTCCAGGTCATTGCTGGCTCCGGTGGTCACCTCGTCGAAGATCAGCTGCTCGGCGACCCGTCCGCCCATGGTGACGACCAGCATGTCCAAGAACTGGTTCTTGGTCCACAGGTACCGGTCCTCGTCGGGCAACAGTGAGGTGTGGCCCCCCATGGCCCCCCTCGCCACGATGGAGATCTTGTGGACCCGGTCGGCGTGGGGCAATATCCAGGCCGAAAGTGCGTGGCCGGCCTCATGGTAGGCGGTCATCTCTTTTTCTCGGGGGCTGATGACCCGGCTCTTGCGCTCCGGGCCGGCGATGATTCGTTCCACCGCCTCCTCGAACTCTTCCATGAAGATGGCCTTCTTGTTGAACCGGGCGGCCAGCAGCGCCGCTTCGTTGATCAGGTTCGCCAAGTCGGCGCCGCTGAATCCGGGGGTCTCCTTGGCCAAGGTTTCCAGAGCTACCTCCGGGGCCAGGGGTTTGCCGGCGGCATGGACCTTGAGTATCGCCGTGCGACCCACAACATCCGGCAGGTCCAGCGTCACCCGCCGGTCGAATCGGCCGGGGCGCAGCAGTGCCGGGTCCAGGATGTCCGGCCGGTTCGTTGCGGCCAGCACGATAATGTTGGTGTTGGTCTCGAAGCCGTCCATCTCCACGAGGATCTGGTTCAGCGTCTGTTCCCGCTCGTCATGCCCGCCGCCCAAACCGGCTCCACGGTGCCGGCCCACGGCGTCGATCTCGTCGACGAAGACGATACAAGGCGCGTTGCGCTTGGCCTGATCGAACAGGTCGCGGACCCGCGCCGCCCCTACGCCGACGAACATCTCGACGAATTCGCTCCCGCTAATATGGAAGAAGGGAACTCCCGCCTCGCCGGCCACCGCCCTGGCCAGCAGCGTCTTGCCGGTTCCAGGCTGGCCCACCAGCAAGATCCCCTTGGGGATCCGGGCGCCCAGGGAAAGGAACCGTTCAGGGTACTTCAGGAACTCCACCACTTCCTCTAGCTCGTTCTTGGCCTCCTCCACACCGGCCACGTCGGCAAAGGTTACGCCGGGGCGGTTGAAGGGCATCATCCGGGCACGGCTGCGCCCGAAGCTCATGGTCTGGTTGTTGCTCCCCTGAGCCTGTCGCATCATGAACAAAATGAGGCCGCCGAAGAAGATCAGGGGCAGGAAGTTGAGCAGCAGCCCGAAGAAGCTGCTCAGGCCGCTGGAGCCCTTGAAAGCAACCTCAACACCGCCGGGCGGACCCACCTCCACGCCGCTTTCCAGCATCAGGCCGATCACGTCTGTGTCGCTCCCAATCCTGCTGGTGAAGCGGTCCGCGCCGGCCCGGCCGGTGGCCCTGGGGTAGACGACGAGCTTCCTGCCGTCAACCACGACCTCGCGGATCTCGCCGTTCTTGGCCATGGCGATAACGGTGGTCAGCGGCTCTTCGTTTCGTCCACCGAAGCTGGGCAGCAGGGTATAAAAGATGACGATAATGCCGATGATGACCAGGAGATAAACGAAGCTATTTCTTAGCCACCGGTTATTTCCCATGCTCACCTCTCACCTGACCGTCCAGCAGCGCCCGCAGTACCCTATCGTAATATTCTAGCGGAGCAAATGGCAAATTGCAAAACAAACCAAAGCTGGGCGCCATTTCATTCACCGAACATCCTCCTCCCCACCCTGCTCTCTCCATGAGGAAGAACATATCGACCAGGCAGTCCCTCAAACGGACTCCGTTCGCCCCACGCGGACGGCGTTCTGCTCTTTTGGCAGCCGGCCGCTCCTCAAAGGGCTTTGGACGACTGCCCGGTCCCCATGTGGTTTCCCCAGCGCCAGTCACCGAGTACAATGGGAGCATCCTGGGGTTCATCTCGGAGGGGCTAACATGTCAGACGACCGGGCCGCCGAACGCGAATTCGTGTTGAGGAGCGCCCAAGAGAACGACGTCAAGTTCATCCGTCTCTGGTTCACCGACATACTCGGCAACCTGAAGG